>CBFHWX010000040.1:0-23067 GCA_965659445.1 Limisphaerales bacterium
GCCCGTGGGCTTATCGAGACGGAACCGGATCTCCTTATCAATCGCCGCCTTGGTCTTCGGGCCATTGGGGACGATCTTTGGCTTCTTATCAGCCCCCGCCACAGGCAGACACAAACACAAAGCCAACATAGCTATGAAGGTGGGTTTCATTCTTTTATCTCCGTGGCGTTGCTGAGGATCTCACACTTAGGCAATACCTTCTCCAATTCAGCCCAGCTCTCTTTAGTTATTTTGGCATTCACAGGAAGGACAAGAAATTTGAGTTGCTGGAGCTTAGCCACTTCTTTAAGGCCCGCGTCCGTTATTTTTCCGCATTGATTCAAGCTAAGCCATTCGAGCTGCTTCATCTTGGCTACTTCCTTAAGGCCCGTGTCGGATATTTGAGTGCCATACAAGTCAAGCGTTTTGAGCTGCTGGAGTTTGACTAAAAACTTAATCCCTGCGTCCGTTATCTGAGCGAAATGCAATCTAAGCAACGTGAGCTGGTTCAACTTGGCCAACTCCTTGAGGCTCGCATCCGTTAAGTTTTTGTCGGAAAAGAAAAGCTCTTTCACCTCTGCTAAATCCTCGATAGTGAGTTCGCCTGTGGGTTTCTGGAGTGCTTCGCGAATCGCCTTTTCAGCAATAGGGTCAGATATTAACTTGGCGTTGTGTCCAATTTCACAGTTCGGCAACGCCTCCTGCAATTCAGCCACACCCACCGCAGTTACTTTGGTGCTACGCAAGTCAAGCTTGGTGAGCTGCTTCATCTTGGCTATCTCCTTGAGCCCCGCGTCAGTAACTTGAGTCTCATACAACGCAAGCTCCTTAAGATTCTTAAGCTTAAACAGTTCCTTAAGATGCAAATCGGTGATTTCGTTAGAACCCAAACCTAGATAAGTAAGGTTCTGGAGCATGGCCACTTCCTTGAGGCCTGTGTTGGTGATTTTGGTGCGGTGGAGGTTAAGCGCAGTGAGCTTCTGGAGTTTGGCTATTTCCTTGAGGCCCGCATCAGTAGTTTGGGTGTCACCCAAGTGAAGCTCCCTGAGGCTTGGGAGCTTGGCCACTTCCTTGAGGCCTACGTCAGTGGTTTCGGTAGCATTCAGAACAAGATAAGTGAGGTTCTTGAGCTTCGCTACCTCCTTAAGGCCCTCGGCGGTGATTTGCATGCCGTGCCAATTAAGTTTCCCGGTCATACTCATCAAGTCTGCCTTGGTGAGTTCGCCTGTGGGTTTCTTAAGTGACGTACGAATCGCCTTCTCAACCATGATGTTCTGCGGGTCGCTTGGGTCAGAAACCCAATTTGGCGACACTACTGGATCAGTTTCCTTGTCAGAAGATTGCCCCTCTTGTGAATCAGCATTCCAAAGGTGTTTACCAACGTCATTTAGAGTTGCACACCCCAACACACACAAACACAAAGCCGACATAGCTATCAGTGTGTGTTTCATATCCGTGGATCCTTACTTTTTCTCAGGGGGTTTATTGGCCGGTGCTGGAGGTAATTTGCGCAGTCGCACATTTCGAATTACCCCGTAGCTTTGGAAAGTGGCAAAGCCTAATGGCGCGGAGAGCTCGATTTCACCGGGGCGCATTTCCACGACCTTGTCCTCGATATTTTCATCAATAATCCGGGCTTCACCGGGGAAATAAATGGTGTCGCGCGCCGGGATATTGGCATCAAGGCTGGGGTTGAGCTTGCGCAATGCCGCTTCGGCCTGCTTGGCGGTAAGCTTCTGGCCGGCCTTGACTGCCTCCGCCACATAGGCCTTCACGATACTGGCTACGGTGGCATTGAGCGGGATGAGATGCTCCTTGGGGTTCATCCACACGCTGAGGTTTTCCGGTGTAACTCGCAGACGGAAGGTATACCATTGGTCCTTATTGTACTTGAGGTAAATCGTAGTGTTGTTCTCCGAGGCGTCCATGCTGTTGATGCTGGAAACTCCAGTGACCGCGCCGCCCCAGCCGCCCGTGACAAAGGATGCGTGCTTCTCCCCCACAGGAAAGGTGAGCAGGGCAAAAAAGTCGCTGCCATTAACTTTCTTGGCCTGGTAGGTGATCTCATAATTGGTCTTGGGCAGGATGGTCTTGTTGGTAAAATTGACGCCGGTAATTACAAGACCATTTTCAATATGCAGTTCACCGTTCTTTACCAGCACCTTGCCGCGCCCGGCATAGTCTGTTTCTTTCCAGCCGGTCAGGTCCTTGCCGTTGAAAAGGGGAATCCAGCTTACCTTGTTGGTGGCATAATTTTTTATAGCTTTTGGCGTAATCTCCACCTTGGGCAGATTTGCCAGAGCGTTGGGATCTTGGTTGAAGAGCCTTAGTTCCTTGTATTCTTTGGCGGCTTGGTCGCGTTCGTTCAACTGAAACTGGCTGAATTGCTCGCAACCCGCCATGCAAAGAATCAACAAGCTTGCGAGAATGAGTGATGGTGTTGTTTTCATTTCTTGATAATTAGATCGAGTTGATTTTTGCCGCGTTTGAGCTTGGCATTGTGTTTGGCAACCTCCTTGGCAATCTCAGCCAGTGCCTCTGGATGTTCCTTGGCAATGTTAAGTTTCTCAGAGGGATCGTGCCCCAGATGATAAAGCACCGGCGGATCATGTTTTTCCGGTTGCCCGCGACCATAGGCCGGTCGGGTGATGTAATGCGCCTTCCACGGTCCCTTGCGCACGGCGTATAGTTGTTCGCCCCGATAATAAAAGTAACTCTCGCGAACTTTTTGCTGGCCCTTAAATAGCACCGGTGAAAGGTCGACACCATCGATTGCGCGATCGGCAGGCACCTTGGCTCCTGCGAGAGTAAGGCAGGTAGTAAAAATATCCATCGTACTGGCAATGGCATGGCTGGTGTGCGGCTTGATTTTACCGGGCCACCAGGCGATGCCGGGTTCGCGCATACCTCCTTCCCAAGTGCTGCCTTTGCCGTCACGAAATAATCCGGCTGAGCCTCCGTGTGTGTCGAAGATAAGCCATGGCCCATTATCACTGGTAAAAAAAACAAGTGTGTTATCGGCGAGCTTTTCCTCCTTGAGCGTTTTCAATACCTGTCCAACGGACCAGTCTATCTCCTCAATCACATCACCGTATAACCCACGCTGGCTAACCCCTTGAAAGCTGGCGGAAGTAAATAACGGCACATGTGGCAGACTGTGTGCGAGGTAAACAAAAAAAGGTTTCGCCTTGTTGGCTTTGATATACTTGATGGTCTCCTCGGTGTAACGCCGCGTAATGGTGGTTTGGTCTGCTGGCTGCTCGATAATCTTGGTATCTCGCAAGAGTGGCACGTTAAAGTATTCAACCTTCGGCTTGAAAAGTGATTCACGATACTTCGGAGCACTGGCAAGTCGATCCATATCATTGGAGTAGGGGATTCCAAAATAGGTGTCGAAGCCGTTGTTTGTAGGCAGGTATTGTGGCAGATGGCCCAGGTGCCATTTGCCGATGGCGGCAGTGGCGTAGCCCTTTGTCTTGAGGCCTTCAGCGAGAGTAATTTCACTCTGAGGGAGCCCGCCGGCGCTATTGGGGAAGAGCACCCTTCGCTTATCGCTACACATACCACTGCGCACAGGCAACCGTCCGGTAAGAAGGCCTGCCCGACTGGGCGTACACACACTTGATGCACTGTAAAATTGTGTAAACTTTACCCCCTCAGCCGCCATGCGATCGAGATTGGGTGTGTGAATTGTCGGATGTCCGTAACAGCCAAGATCGCCATATCCCATGTCATCGCAAAAAATGACGACGAAATTTGGAGATTTAGCGGCCTGTAAGAAGGGCAGCCACGCGATTGCCAAAACTGCCAGCAGAAGGCGGTACAAGGAATTCATCGGCGGAAAGCCTAGCTCGCAGCCACTTGGCAGGCAATGGTGGATTCACGACAGATTATTTTTTGTCTTTGATGCTTGTCTGGGCGAAATATTAATACGTTCAGGAGATCTGTTACGAAGATCAGGAGAGTTTCTAGGATTATTGTGGCTTCTGTGTAGGGTCTCGCTATGTTGGCTCCATGCGCTGTCTTGCCATCTTTATTTTGTTGGGAGGGTTTAGGATCACACTGATTGCCGGACCGCCGGATTTTAAAATTCAACCCATCCCCAGTGGTAAGTATTCCATTTTCAAGAAACAATTTACGCAGCACATTGATGTCTTTGGTATCCACCTTTTTGGAACCGCCAAGACGCCCCCGGAAAAATTGCGGCACGCAGCCATTGTTATGGCTGAGTATCTGGACAACGACGAGGACGGCAAGCCGGACAATCCGAAAGTGCTCTCCACGATGATTAAACGCGATGCGTTTCTCATGATGACCGAGAATGAGAGTGCACTGGACCGACTCGATCACGATGTGTTTCAGGACGCTGGCTTCCATCACGGTCAAGGCCAGTTCGCAAGCGAGACGAATCCCGGCGGCAAACATTTTGATGCCACGCTGGAGGAGGTGCTCCACCTAATCACGCACGAAGGCTACGCGAATGCGTATCCGAAAATTTTCGGTGAGCGCCCCGATACTGAACTGGCAAAATGCCTTGACCGAGCGCGAGGTGGTCATTTCAAGCGCGTGCCTCGCCGTTATCCCAAGGGTGCTTGGTTTACGTATGATGACCGTACCTGTGACTATGGTTGCCAATGTACGGAGTACCTCTACTGGGCCATTACCTCGGTGCTTGGCGCGCAGGAGGCCAAGCATCGTCGTGAGGATATCTCCCGCGAATGGCGTCTCTACAATAGGGAACTTGTCCGTAGGCGTGATCCAAATATCTACAAGCTGATCACCAACCCAAAATTCAGACTTCCCTCAAGGTTGCCCGATGGGATTTACCGAGGCATCAACAAGCAATAAAGTTCAAGCCAGTTCCAATGTTTGCAGTGTTCCGTCGGTTTGATGGTAGCTGACAATGACCTGTGTCGACGGGCAGAAGAAATTACACTTTTCGGTATTGATGGTCACGCCGGTGACGCATGCGATTTGCCCACCAAAATTTGGCAGCAAGTCACCTATAATGATTCCGAGATCCGAGTCAATTCGCTGCATCAGGAACTGGGTTGCCCTTGTGATCATTGGAACATCCTCTGCACCGTCAGCATCCTTGAGAAAAGGCAGCATGATTCGCTCCACATTGAATTGCTGAGCGTCCAATGGATCCATGTCCTTGGATTTCAGGTTATCATAACCTGCACCCATGATGGTCATTAGCGCGCCGCAGGAAGTCGTGATTTCAGTCTGGCCCTCACGAGGCACCTTACCCCACTCCTCATCGTGCCAGCCGATGTGTGGCCCGGCAACCAGTAGCAGGTTCTTCTGCCCGCCTTCCTCCGGGACATGATGGCTAACTGCGCTTAGGCCTGTCCGACCGGCGTGGCAGTAGCCGGCCAATCCGCCAAACTTGAACCGTTCTCCCCAGAGTTGCTCCAGTTGCCGTAGCTCTGGCTCATTGATCTCATCGCAGCAGGCCCCCTCAGCAAAGCGAGTGTTGTCCGGCGTAAAACTGTGTTGCCCTCCGAGTGTTTGATTCAACTGATCGAAAAACTCAGATCCAATGACGGTCTTGGGGAAACATTGCCTGAGCTGTTTGATGATATCATTCATTTTCAGTCTAATCCTTATAATTGTGATCTATCTTGGCCTTATGGTTTAGTAAAGGGCCAGCTAAGCCTTTATTCTAAAGGCAAATCACTGGGTTGTTGGGTGGCCATGCCTTTTTTGAAATGTTTGCGGCAGACGGGGACATAGCGCTCGTTGCCGCCAATTTCCACTTGGGCACCTTCGCGCAGCACGTTGCCCTCGGCATCGGTGCGCAAGACCATCGTGGCTTTGCGTCCGCAATGGCAGATGGTCTTTATCTCGATGAGCTTATCGGCCCACGCGAGGAGGTGTTTGCTGCCCTCAAACAGGTTGCCCTGAAAATCGGTGCGTAGCCCATAGGCAAGCACAGGAATGCAAAGCTGGTCCGCGATTTCGCCAAGCTGATACACCTGCGCGCGCGTGAGGAATTGCGCCTCATCGATAAGGACACAGTCAATGGATTCCTCCTCGCCGGTGAGTTTTAAGAGGTCATCGGCGGGCGTGAAGGCATGGGCTTCGGCGGCCAGTCCGATGCGCGAGGCAATGCGACCTTCGCCAGCGCGTGTGTCAAGTTGCGGGGTAAAGAGCAATGGGTGTAGGCCGCGTTCGCGGTAGTTGTGCGCCGACTGCAGCAGGGTGGTAGATTTCCCCGCGTTCATTGATGAGTAGTAAAAGTATAGCTTGGCCACAGCCTACTTTTTCAATACTTCCATAATCACGCGGGCCACATCCTTGCCCAGAACCTTCGAGCCTTCTGGAGTGTAATGTACGTTGGCAGGCCGCATGATTTCCTTCATACGCTTCTGACTCATGGTAAATAGGTCGTGCGTGGGCACACCGTGCTTCTTCATGACGCGTGCGGCTGCTGTGTTGAATTTTACTGAGTCGCCGACATACCGCCCCTTGGATCCGGGTGGCACGGGTGTGGTGTTGCGCCATATAAGTTTGGCACGGGTTTTTTTCAGGCGGGTGACCAACTTGTCCAGATTCTTTTCGTACGCGTCGATGGGCACTTGTGGCTTGCCGCCCTTTTCCTTGGGGAAAAGATTTTCCCCGTTTGGCCCCATGTATTTGAGGTCGTGGAGGCCCCAATTGAAGTGGATTAGGTCCCACTTTCCCTTGCCCAGCCAAGCGTCGATACTCGCCAAACCCTTTGTGGTCGGTCCGCCGTTGGTGGGGATGCGGTGCAGGTTGGCTTTGCCCTTTAGGAATTCGCGGGTGGGCAGCGTGTAACCGATGGAGATGGAATCACCAATCAACAATACTCGAGGTAGCCTCGGATCGTCCTTAATGGGTGCCAGCGCCCCTTTTTTTGGTTGTGCGGAAATGGAGATGGAAAGGAGCAGCCCGAATAGCAGCGCTGAAATCTTCATGTGCGCGAGCCTAGCAGGCGTCGGCCTAGTCGCAAGCCTATCTACTATGTTGAAGATTGAAGGCGATGCAGTCATCGTATTTGACTGTGCCACCGAAGATGTCCAAGGCGCTGCCGATGGTGAGGTGGACGCTGCCGTTGCTGACGGTGTGGACTGCCTCAAGGTCAGCAATAGAGTTTGCACCGCCGGCATACGTGCAGGGGATGGGTGAGCTGGTCGTGAGCTTTTCTACGAGGGCAAGGTCCACGCCTGTTTGTCGGCCTTCCACATCCACGGCATGCACGAGAAATTCTGCACAACTACCAGAAAGGGTGCGGAGTGTTTCCTCGTTTACTCGTAGCTTGGTAAAATTTTGCCAGCGATTGGTGACCACCCAATATTCGCCATCGCGTTGACGGCAGGAGAGATCGAGCACGAGGTGTTTGCGGCCAATGGATTGCACGAGCGCGTCCAGACGTTCACTATCGAGGTGACCTTCGCGGAAGACCCAAGAAGTGACAATGACGTGCGAAGCACCAGCATCAAGCCAGTCAGTGGCGTTGTCGAGATTCACGCCACCACCGAGTTGCAATCCGCTTGGAAAGGCGGCAAGCGCTTCGCGTGCGGCGATTTCATTGCCCGGCCCGAGCTGAACAACGTGACCCCCTCGCAGGCCATCCTTTTGGTACAACTTGGCGTACCACGCGGCGGGGCGGTTGGAGACAAAGTTGGTGGTTGGATCCTCCCCGCCATCGGAGAGTGTACCTCCGACAATTTGTTTCACTTGGCCGTCATGCAGATCGATACAGGGTCGAAACACAAGGGGAAAATAAAGCGGGAACAGTCAATGACCAATGCCAAAATTCGTTGCGTTTTGATTAAGCGTTGGTGGTGGAGCGATAACTGGGCACGGGCATGTCTTCCCCGGCACCAATCCAAGAGTCTAGCCAAGCATCTCGTGTTTCCAGTAAATCCTCCAGTGCCTCCTCGGGCGTGTCGCCCTGGCCGGTACAATGTTTCAGATCGGGAATATCGCCGACAAAGCAGTCCTCCTCCTCACTCCAGTAAATATTAATGTGATAATGCGGGATATTCATTTAGCAACGCCGGCAAACTAATGCACTTTTGAAGATCCGTCAAATTGAGTAACCGGAGTTGTGAATAGAATCGGATTGAGACTATCGCCTCAATGAATGACGATTACTCTGGAGGTTGTGATGAAGATACCAATGTTATTTGTGACGCTGCTATGGGCAGTGGGATGTGCTACGATACAAAACTCAGCCAAATCACCTTTGGAAACAGCGCCGGATCAGGTGATGGTGGAGGCGAAATTCACCGGGGCCGATCTGGTGTTGTCAGCGCCGCGTATCGTCACGATTAGTGGCAAGGAGGCGCGTATTGAGATGGGCGAATTGGCAGCGGTGCCAGGCCAGGCCGAACAGGTGCAATCGGGCATCCTATTGACCATCCTGCCGGAGATTCGTGATGCCAAGATTGCCTTTCGCGGTTCATGCCAAGTAAAACAAAGCGCTGGTCGAAGCGACCGACCGAGTCTCAAGATGGTCGCTTTTCGTTCTCGCGAGGCGTTTTTTGAGGGCGTTGCCAGTTCCGGTGAAATTAAACGTGCGGAGATTAAACACCCCAACGGCGATCGACTGACCGTGACGTTGAAATTTACCGTCGCGGTTAATTTGCCGCAGCGTTTGAGTTCGCGCTAGGACTTTCCTCGACTCGTCTGCGAGACGGCTGCTATAAGTGGCCGTCTCTTATTTTTGCTGAAGTCTTGTTATGAGCCGTGAAATCAAGCGCAATGGAATTCTTGCCGGAGGCAACTGGATTGTGGATCAGGTGAAAACGGTGGACGTTTTTCCGCAACGGGAAACGTTAGCTAACATCCTCACCCAAAGCCAAGGCGGCGGCGGTTCGCCCTACAATTTGGTTGTGAACCTTGCCAAGTTGGGCGCAAAAATTCCCCTCGAGGCTGTTGGCCTCGTAGGAAAGGATGCGCTGGGCAAATACATTCTCGACGACCTCAAGCAGCACAAGATTGACGCACGGCAAATCCAAACCATCACCAAGGCACCCACTTCTTACACCGATGTGATGACTGAGGTCGACACAGGCCGTCGCACATTTTTTCACTGTCGTGGAGCGAATGCACTCTGGAATGGCAAGGGGCTGGATTTCAAGAAATCGAAAGCAAAGATTTTTCACCTCGGGTATCTGCTGTTGCTCGACGCAATTGACGAATCGGATAAAAAATATGGTACGCGTGGAGCGGCACTCTGTGCGGCGGCACAAAAAGCCGGCCTCAAGACAAGCATCGATTGCGTGAGCGAAGACAGTGACCGGTTCGCGGAAATTGTGTCGCCAATCCTGCCGCACACCGATTACTGCATCGTAAATGAATTGGAAGCAGGCAAGACCACTGGCTTCACCATCCGTCGTGAAAACGGCACGTTGGACACCGTGGCGCTGCGGCATGCCGCCGGTGCGCTTTTGCAGCTTGGCGTGAAGGAGCTGGTGTGTGTGCATTTTCCAGAAGGCGGCTTTGCCCGCGCCCGCGGCGGTGAGGATTATTGGCAGCCTTCATTAAAGTTGCCGCAGAAGCACATTCAAGGTACCGCGGGCGCGGGCGATGCGTTTTGTGCCGGCATGTTGATGGGTATTCACGAAGGCTGGGAAATCCAGCGCAGTCTCTTCACTGCGGTCTGTGCTGCGGCCGCCAACCTAAGCGACTCTACCTGCACGGGGGGGATGAAGAAACTCCGAAGCGTACTGGCTTTGGCCAAGAAGTATAAGCTGCGAGCGCCGATTGGTACGGATGAATAAGAAACGTGCCGCAATAGGCGCGTTATTTCCTGCTATTGGTTGCTGGCGCGTTCGAGGTATTTTCTGTTTCTTACATCGACGCGAATTTTTTCGCCAGTTTTGATAAAGAGAGGGGCTTGGATCACCACGCCCGTCTCGAGGGTAATGGATTTTTGAACGTTACTGGCAGAATCACCTCTCACACCCTCGGGGGCGTCGGATACAGTGAGAACCACGTTTGCGGGCAGTTCTACGGTGGCAAGATTGCCGCCCACGTATGTGGCGGTGAGCGGCGTGTTCTCGGTCATGAAATCTTTCACGTCGGCCATGATCGCGGCCCCGGCGGTTTCTTGTTCGTAAGTCTCGGGATCTACTAGCACATAATCGTCGCCGTCCATGTAGCTGAACTCCAGCTTACGGGTGGTCATGGGTATGATCTCCACGCTCTCTGAGGAGTTGAAGCGGTGGTCGGATGATTTACCGGTGGAGAGGTTGCGCATTTTGGCCTGAATATAGGCCGGGCCTTTCCCAGGCTTTACGTGACCGGTCTCCATGATCACGCATATTGCACCATTAAATTTGATCGCGTTGCCGCGCCGAAGATCATTTGCTGTCGCCATAAGAAGTGTTTAGGTTAAAATCGGCAGGGGAAACTAGCGAAGCGGAGGCTGATTGCAAGTCCTAATGGAGCGGTCTGATTAAGGACGGTCGGGATCAGGTTTCTCGAAGCGAATAACTGTTTCCCCGGCCTTGGCGAGACCGAGTTTTTCGCGGGCATAACGCTCCACCGTCTCAGGATCATTACGGAGAGCTTCAATGGCTACCTTGCGGCGAATGGCGACTTCCTCTTCCGTGGTCACCTCTTCTTCAAGTCGAAGGATCTCCGCACGCATGCGCTCGTTTTGCTTGATAAGAGGCAGGTACCAAACAGCTACTGCCAACAAAGCGGCAATAATCAGTAGAAACACCACGGCTTTTGTTAGTTTGTCCCAAATACCGAGATCGACTCTCCTCTCGCTCATGCGAAGAGCCATTTGTTAACTAAAAGCAGTGAATAACTCAAGGTTATTCGCAGGCATGAGAATAATTATGCGCGCGGATGCGCGGCATCGTAAGCCTTTTTCAACCGTTCGGTGGTGAGATGGGTGTAGACTTGGGTGGTCGTAAGATTCTCATGTCCAAGCAATTCCTGTACGCTGCGGAGGTCTGCTCCGGCATCCAACAAATGAGTCGCATAACTATGCCTGATTTTGTGCGGAGTGAGTGAGGGATCGAGCTCTGTCGCTTGAAGATAATGTTTCAGCCGTAACTGCACGATGCGCGGATATATGGAGGTGAGCGAATCAGGGTTGGCAAGAAACGCTGGCATATCCCCCGTGGGGGGATGCTTCAAAGCCTTCCAATAACCTTCTATTGCCCTCAAGGCCGGAAGGCCAATGGGCAATTGACGTTCTTTTTTACCTTTGCCTTGTACACGAATTAGACGTTCTTCGAAGTCTATATGCATCACGCGCAAGCTGCACATCTCGCTAATGCGTAGGCCGCAGGAATAAATTACCTCTAGAATGGCAGCGTCTCGTAGGTATGGCACAGAGTCCACTTCCTCATCCTCTTTGCGCATGTTTTGTAACTCGCGCAAAGGTGCCTCGAGCAGCGCAATCATCTGGTCCGGTGTGAGAAATTGCGGCAGGCGTTTTTCCTTTTTCGGCAGGGAAATACCCTTAATTGGTGAGGCTGTTAATTTGCCTCGACGGATCAGGTGTTTATAAAATGAACGTAGGGCCGAGAAACGCAATTGCACTGCCGACCGGCTGAGATTACCGCGGCCAAGGAAACGCAGATAGGCTCGGAAATCAGTCTTCTTTAAATGCAACCAAGTCGGTGATTGATTTTTGCTCACCTCATACCAATTTATGAATTCCGTTAATGCCTGACGGTAATTGCGCAGAGTATAGGGGGAGGAGCCAGCTTCTGTTTGTAGGTAATCCAAAAACGATGCCACCATGATATCCTCGTTTTGAATTGGAACATTAGCCCTCCTGAGCATGTAAAGAGGCTATCACAGTGAGAGTAAATCCTCAAGGTTGCTCGGTGGCTTTATAGGATATTTCGCACTCCGGTAATGCTCTTTGAAGTCTATCAACCTCCTCTTGTGGAAGATAAGGGCTGTCGTCGACACTCAGGTACTTCAGCTTGGAAAGATTCATTAACGGGATTAGATCCGTGATTTTGTTTCCGCCAATATCCAGCATCACCAGGTGCTCCAGTTTTCCCAATGGTTTCAGATTGTCGACCTGGTTATCCCGTAGATATAGATATTTTAGTTTAGTCAAACCCGCGAGGGGGGACAGGTCTACCACATGATTTCTATCGAGATATAGTAATCTTAAATTCTCCATTTTTGTCAGGGGTGCCAAGTCTTGGAGTTGCTCGTTTCCATCCAGCGTTAAACTCAAAAGTTGGGTGTGACCGGCAAGAGGGCTTAAGTCTGTGATCTGGTTCTCAGCGAGGAACAGTGATTTCAACTGACGTAATTCTGAAAGGGGAGAGATGTCAGAGATATCTTTCCCTCCTATGTCCAGTTCGGTTAATTGAAGCATATCTTCATTTTTCAACTTTGGCCAGGCGCGGCGAGGGATGGTTCTCATGCCCGGCAATTGGCTCTGCCCACTATGTTTTTTGCGCCGCAAAATTAGATTGATTGCAGTTTCAATTTTACGATGATCAAAACTATCCTGATCAAAAAAAAGTTCCTTTTGTTCAATTATAGGAATTGGTTCGATGACAGGCTCAACTGCTGTTGGGGTAGCTGTAAATTCTGTGGGCTCAATCCTTTTTTGCCCACATCCCAATGCGAGCATAATAAATGCAATTGGGAATAGCGCGTTCACAGGTACATTCTAACCCAGCTAGAATAATTATTCACGCCATAAGGAGAGGAATTGGTGCCGGAGGATTTAACCCTGAAGCAATTATTCAGGATTTTTTCTTGGACTTTCGAGGTTCGAATTCAAAACCGGTTTGCTGCTTCTTCTCGTCCCACACGAGGTAGGCCTTGAACGGTCGGCCTTTTTTGGAGATGAATTTTTCGAGCAAATCGGTTTTGCCGGTTTCCAGCAACTTGGCAAGTTCTTCGCGTGACATTTCGCGCTGAAGGATCACCTTGCCGCTCCGGAATTTGCATTTTTTCTCGGGTGTTTTCTCACACACATAATGCATACCGTGCTCGTAGACGTTGCCGCCACAGGCGAGGCATTTACCAATGGATTCCTGATCGGTGAAATCTGGGGTCTCTTCTTCCTCGTCATTGCCAAAGTCGAACTCCACCTTGTGCTCGTCGGTGACCTTGATGATGGCGGCAAAGGGTCGGCCCATTTTGCTGCGGAACCCCTGTAACGGGCCAATCGTACGCTCGGTGAGCAGTGCATCGGCCTCTTCCAGTTCAAAGAACCGCCCGCCCATCGCCTTGCCAAAATCAAAATCACAATCAGCATTACTGCAGGCGAATCGCCGGTAATTTTCCTTCACAACGTTGCCGCATTTTGGGCAAGGGGTTTTCAGCTCACCGTAATCGCCCGGAACCGTGTCGTTTTCGTAGCTTTTTGTATGGTTAACTATCTCCTCGGTCATGCCGCGGATTTCATCCATAAAGCTTTCACGATCCAGTCGGCCGCGCTCGATCTCGTGAAGTTTGTGTTCCCAGTCACCTGTCAACTCCGGCTTGGAAAGCGCTTCAATATTCAGTCCATGTAGCAGAGTGATGAGCTGAAACGCCTGCGCCGTGGGGATGAGCTCGCGGTTTTCGCGAACTAGATATCGGTGACGGATGAGCTCCTCAATAATGTTCGCGCGCGTGGCCGGCGTGCCTAGGCCTGACTCGCGCATGGCCTCAGCAAGTTCCTCATCGTCTACCAGTCGTCCCGCATGCTCCATCGCACTGAGGAGCGTAGCCTCGTTGTATCGTGCGGGCGGCTTGGTTTGCGTGCCATTCGCTTCGATGTTAGTGGTCTGCACCTGTTCGCCGGGCTTCACCAACGTGAGCATTTCACCCTGTTGATCGCGACCGTACACCTCGAGCCAACCGGGTTGCACGAGCACCTTTCCCTCCGTCTTGAAAGGCTCGTTTACCACTCGGGTGATGCGCGTGGTGACCTCGAATTCCGCTGCTGGGAAAAACACCGCAAGGAACCGTTTCACCACCAGGTCGTAAATTTTCTGTTCCTGTTCCTTAAGCTTCTTCGGCGCTTGCAGCGTGGGGATGATGGCAAAGTGATCGGAAATCTTGGCGTTGTTGAAAATGCGCTTATGGCCCGGCACCACCCATTCGTTTTGCAAAATCTTGCCCGCCGGCGATGCGTAACCGTTTTCGCTCAGTCCCTCGAGCGTCTTCTTTACCGTGGCCGGGTAATCCTCCGGCAACGATTTGGAATTTGTGCGAGGATAAGTAAGGACCTTGTGGCGCTCGTAAAGTGCCTGCGCAATCGCCAGTGTATTGCGCGCAGAGAAGCCAAACCGGCCATTTGCATCGCGTTGCAGAGTGGTGAGGTCGAAGAGCAAAGGTGCAGCCTGCTTACTTGGCTTGCTTTCCTCGGTCACTTCCCCGGGCTGGCCAGCACATTTTTCTTGGATGCCCTCCGCTTTGTCTTGTTCCCAGATGCGTTCAGCACGTTGGTGCGGATCATCCTCCGGCTTCTTGAAATTCTCATTAAACCAGCGGCCCTCATATTCGCCGGCCTTGGCCTGAAACGTGGCGTGCACCTCCCAGTAATCGCGTGGGACAAAATCCTTGATCGCTTGTTCGCGCTTTACCACCACCGCCAGCGTGGGCGTCTGTACGCGACCGACGGTGGTCAGGAAAAATCCACCCCCCTTCGAGTTGAAGGCGGTCATGGCGCGGGTCCCGTTGATACCCACGAGCCAATCCGCCTCACTGCGGCAGGTGGCGGCGGCAGCCAATGGTAGCATTTCTTCATCACTACGCAGTTGATCGAACCCATCGCGAATCGCCGTTGGTGTCATCGATCGCAGCCACAACCGCTGGACGGAGTGTTTTGCCTTGGCGTGTTGGATGATGTAGCGAAAAATCAATTCGCCTTCGCGACCGGCATCACAAGCGTTTACCAGCATGTCCACGTCCTTACGCTTCATTAACCGTTTTAGCACCTTGAGCCTTGCCTCGCTCTTGGCAATGGGTTGGAGGGTGAACTGTGGAGGGATGTGCGGCAGCTTGTCGAAGGACCACTTGCCGCGTTTGATATCATGCTTCTCCGGCACGGCTAATTGGAGGAGATGACCCACCGCCGACGAGATGACGTAATCGTCATTTTCAAAGAAGTCCTTGCTCTTGTCGCGCTTCGCCTTCAGGACCTTGGCAATATCAGTGGCTACTGATGGTTTCTCGGCGATGACAAGTGTTTTGCCCATGCGTGATTGCGGGGTGTAGTGGCCAGTCAACCTTTTTGCAACCCCTTTTTCCTGACGTTGCCGCCTTGTCTTTTATTGAAAAAACTTTTTTGGCGCGGTCTGGACAGCTCTTCGTGCTACCTTGCACCACGATGGCCGAGGGCTATTTTTCCAGTAAAGCAACGCGGGCGGGACGGGTTCAGGAACTCTTCGACACAATCGCCCCGCGTTATGATCTTATCAACGATCTGCAAAGTCTGTGGCTGCATCGTCACTGGAAAAAACGTCTTGTGAAACTTGCTGGCCCCGCCGAAGGCCAACACGTGCTGGACCTTTGTTGTGGCACCGGCGATGTCGCCTTCGTCCTTGCCCAGTGCGGAGCGGATGTTATTGGCATCGACTTTAGCCAGCCGATGCTGAATCACGCAACCGCGCGAAACAATGAATCAACAGTGACTTTCAAGCGAGGTGATGCGCTTGACACCAAACAGCCTGACAATCATTTTGACTTAGTTACCATCGCCTACGGGCTGCGCAATCTCGCCAGTTTTGAGGATGGCCTGCGCGAGATGCATCGCGTGGCCAAGCCCGGTGGAAAACTGCTCGTGCTCGATTTTGGCAAGCCGTCATTTGCGCCGTGGCGGTGGCTTTATTTTGGCTATCTTAAATGGATGGTTCCGTGGTTCGGTCGCATCTTTTGCCGCGATGCGCCAGCCTATGCGTACATTCACGAATCACTCGAGAATTATCCAGCGCAGGATGGGGTTGCCGAAATGATGCACGAACTTGGCTGTCAGGACATCGTCATCCATCGCATCCTCGGTAGCGCGATGACGATCAATGTCGGAGTTAAATAATTTTATTGCGTGCTGGAGGAAATATCCTTCATCAATGCCAGTGCGGTAGCCTCGGTGAGTTGCTGGATGTCGTACCTATGCAACATGCGTGCGGCAGAGGAGCGCCTCGGGAACAGATCGAGAACAGTCGCCTGACCGATGATCCTGCCGTCAGTCATGCGGATTGCAGTCACCTGAATGTCCGGCACCGAGTGAGCCTGTTTCCCTTTAATGCCATTCACGGTGATCTCGCGTTCGCTGATCAACACCTCGAAAGACATCTCGGGAAGATTTGTGAGGTTCGCATCCATCAGCATTACTCCAGCCATTCGCAATGGTCGTCCAAAGAGTCGCTCCACCTCACGTTTGGTTTGTTTCGAGGATAGTTCATACGTGTCAAAAATGCGTGCGGGTATGCCGCCGGCAGCTGCCGCTCCTCCTGGGGGTATTGGCAGACCGGTGGCTGGGTCGATTGCCGGTACGCCGCCCACTCCCACGGTCGGCAGCTGTGGCACCTGCACGGCACTCTGTGGAAAATTAACGCGCACATCGATCTTTGGTTTTCCAAGTTTCGCATAGGTAATCCTGAATTCCTCAACAATCGCTTTGGCTTGTTCGGCGTTGTAAATCGTCTGGATCGGCACGGCGGGCGAAACAGTGTAAATATGTTTCGTGCCGGGCGTCGTTGCGATAGTGTTCTTGTGAATGGGAGTGTTGTTTTGCGGTGTGATTCCCATTGGCCCTGCGCAGCCGACAATGATCAGTATAGAAATGATGGTCAGGGATTGTTTCATGCTTTCTTCAAAAGTTAGCGAGCAAGGCGCACGCGCACGGTGTAATTCTTTGCTTTGGTGTTGAGAGAGGTGAACGTGATGGTTTCCTGTGCGGTCTCATCGAGGATCAGTGTTTGAAAAGGTGTCTCATCACCAGTGGAAAAGCCCTGTTCATCCTTGAATAAACAATTGATCTGTAGATCCACGCGCTTGTTGACCAGATTTAAGATATTCGCTCGGACCTGCAGTCGCCCATCTGGCAGCATATTTTCTTGTAGAGCTGTACATCGGACAATGCTGCTGCCTAGCGAGCCGAGCGCAACAAACTTACTGTTGTTGGAGCTGGTGGACTGCGCCGCAGTTGGCGCGCCACAACCGTTGAGCATAATCGCCAAGCCGGCTGAAAAGATAAGAATATTTTTCATAATGCTCCTTCTACCGGTCAGCCACAAACACAACCGCGTCGCGGTTTGGCTTCACGGTTAATGTGACATTTTTTTGCTGATTCGGCAAGACATTGCCGTTGGCATCTAGAAATTCAATCACGGCCTGATGCTGGCCCAAAGGCAGTTTCAGCGCGGCAAAGCTCAGATATTGTGGGAGGTTGTTCCAAGTGCGGGTGTCTGCCTGTGGTTGGGCCGAACCACCTACGGCTTTGCCAGCTAGTCCCACTCCAAATAGTCCCAGCCCCACACCACGTGTTTTTTCAGAGTCCGCGAGAATAATGCCTGAAATCGTGGCTATATCACCAACAGTGTCACCAGTTTTTTTTATGGCAGCCTTTCGTGCGAGGATGGCATCCATCGCCCGTCCGCCTCTAGTGGAAGCTTGGTAGGTAAGGTCGTCAAAAATTGGAGCGATGACGATTCGACTGCCCACTTGGATGCGTGCTGATCTTGCAGTGGAAAAGCCACCGTCATAGATAATTTCTTCGCCCACATTACCGCCGGATTTTTTTATCGGCCCGAAACCGAACTGAAGGAAGAACATGACGTTGGCGTTTGGATTGTATTTAGGCAGCACTGAATCTCCGGCATGGGCTTGCGCGCGGTTGAAGGCATCCGAGCCATCATCACCCAGTTTTGCCGTAACCATGCCATCGAGATAATCGAGCAGAATCCAGTCGGCTCTGAATTCATGGTTTTCCGCCAACGCGTCCATGAGTTGCGCGGTGCGGAAACAGGCTCGGGCATTGTCCGGCTCGCCGTTCATCCAGCACAGTACACCCTGATAAAACCAGCCCATGGTGCGCTCATAGGATTCACCATGAAACCCTTTGCTCCTCTCAGCCGAGAATAGTCTTTGTGCTTTACGGGTACTTGAATCGCTCTTGAGGATTGCGCCGGCTGAGGGCATCGCCGCATTGAAAAGTTCGCGTGCTTCGGTAAAGCGACTTTGCTTTAAGGCCAACAAAGCCACTCGCAGCCGCCAGAGGTTTTTATCCTTTGCAGGGGACTTAGCGATGATGCGCCTGCCCTCGGCAACCAGATCTTTGCTGTATTCCGGCGCGCGCACAATGGCTGGAGTTTGACATCCGGAAAGGAGCGCAACCGTCAGCAGGCAGATTATGCTGCCGGGTTTCATAAAATACCGAAAGCAGATTTAACGGTAGGTGACGTCGTCCTTGCCCTGTTTCTTAATCTCATGGAATCCCTCCCAGAGGATGTCACTGGTGTTGGGATTGAGCAGTTGAAAAGTGTACAGGACATAATCGCTTGCACCCGATTGGCTGCGGCCGGAGATGCCTTCAAAGGTGCCGGTGAGAATAAAGTCTGCTCCCTTGAATTGGTTGGCTTTGATTTTCTCACCACCGGTCACCTCGCCGGCGAGTTTCAGGTCACGTTCCTTTTCCAGCGCGTCAATACGATCGCGCGAAAGAAAGTTCATTTTGTTTTTTGCCTGCGAGGTGAGGGCCACGCGGATGCGCGTGAGGAAAATATCCTTGCTGATCGGGAACCTTGTTTTATTCACGATGGGCTCAAGTACGATGTTGGGTTTGCCCTCCGCATTGGCGATTTGCTCCGCGCCCAAAATTCCGCGCGCCATTTTCTCGGCAATGGTCACCAGATCCTGCGATTCAATGCCCAGACCGGCCACAAAACCGCGCTCGCTGGAGCGCATCTCGGTTACACTCGGGCCGTTCGGCGAATTGATATTCATGCACGCCACATTGCCCAATAGACATGCGGCGATAAAAGTGGTGATGGTATATTTCATAGTTCTCCCTTTGACGGGAGAATATGCCACAAAACTCAATGATACTCAACGCCCGAACAGTTTGTTTACCCGCTTTCGAGGCGAAAGCTGTGGTTTGGATGTAGCAGAGCGAGGTCCCACTTGGCCCGGGCCGCTGATAGGCAACCCTGTGGCCGGATCAATGGTAGGTGCTGCGGGGGTAAGTGGGGTACTATTGGGATCAATTGGCAAACCAGTTGCCGGATCAATCTGTGGCGCCTCCCCAATCTCGGGTCCCTTTGGTAATGGGTTTTCCAGAGAAGCCTCACGTCGGGCTGCTGCTTTTTTCTGCGCTTTGCGGTCAAGCATTTGGCCAATTAATAGGCCGAGTGCGCCTCCAATGGCCGCTCCTTCAGCAGTTTTTTGACTGTTGGCTCCAAGCAAACCACCAAGAGCGGTACCGACCACGACTGCCGTGGTGCTGGCTGAGCCTCGTTGTTGAGGTGCGGGTTGGGGCTGTGGTTGTTGAGGTGCGGGTACGCCGGCAGCTTTGAGGCCCAAAAAGCCAAGTCCCTTCAGGGGATTAAATATATTTTGCGCCTGAACCTGAGCGGCCAGCGTGATTATGGCCAAAAACACGATTTTTCTCATAACAAGATACCTTCCCTGGTTTTATTTTGTTTATTAACAGGTTATTAACAGCAAAACCTGTGCCTAAAAGGACAGAAGCGCCACTTTGTCCACAAACAGAAGTTTTTTGGTGAATTATGTGTTTTTTGAGATTAGCGGCCGAAGACAACCTTGGCAGGTTGCATGGAATGCACGCGTGGAGGCGTGATAATGATCATCGATCCCATTGTTGGCTGCACATACAGAGGTCGGGCATACATGAATCCCGGTGACATTGCCATTGAGTGCATCGGCAAACCGCGCTGATATCCGTATGCTTGGAAATTCTGATAAGGGTACTGATAAATTGGAGACATAACGGGTGCAGCTTGTACCGGCGAGGTGGGCGGATTGATGATCACTGTGGTCGCCTGTGCACCAGGTACCGAAGGAGTGGTGATCTTGATCGGGTTGCCATTACCGGAATGAATCACACCTGGTCCGAAAATTTGAGCGGATATTTGGGGAGCCAATCCCAGAACCAGAAGAAGGCCAGCAAGCCGTATCATGGGAGGAAGCTTACGCCTGAGTGGAAGATTGGCAACAGAATAATATGTACACGTACTAAAAACTTTTTCACTCGTTGCCACCCGTTTGCCCGGCTAACCTCGCTGCTCCGTTCAATTAACTATGTTGGCCAAACGTGTTATTCCCTGCCTCGATGTCCACGATGGACAAGTGACTAGGGGTGTGCAGTTTGGCAAAGCCGAGGCGGGTGAGCTGCGTAATGTGGGCGATCCGGTTGAGCTAGCGCTGGAGTATAATGAACAGGGAGCGGATGAGATGGTGTTCTTCGATATCACTGCTACTGCCCATGAACGTAAAACCATTGTGGATGTAATCGAGCGTGCCGCAGATCAATGCTTTATGCCACTCACGGTGGGTGGCGGTATTCGCAACGTTGTTGACATGAGCACAATGCTCAAGGCGGGTGCTGATAAGATTAGTATCAACTCCGCGGCCATTGCCAACCCGGAGCTAATCCGCGAAGGGGCGGAAAAATTTGGCGCTCAGTGCATTGTTGTCAGTGTGGATGCAAAGAAGACCGGCGAGGAGGAGTGGCGGGTTTTTACTCATGGCGGTCGCAAGGAAGCGGGGCTGTGCGCCATTGAGTGGGCCAAGCAAGCAGTGGCGTTGGGTTCGGGTGAGATTGTCCTAAATAGTATTGATGCAGATGGCACCAAGGCCGGTTATGATATCGAGATTACGAAGCGCATCAGTGAGAACATTGGTGTGCCGGTGGTGGCCAGTGGTGGGGCGGGTAATCTTGACCACATGGTGGATGTGTTAAAGGAAGGCAAGGCGGATGCGGTGCTGGCGGCCAGCATTTTTCATTTTGGTGAATACACCGTGGGCGAAGTGAAAGAGCATCTAGCCAAGGCGGATATTCCGGTGCGGTTGGTTTAACGAATTTCGCCCATTCAGGGTTTGGGTGGGCGTTGCGCAAGACGTAGAGTGTCATTCAATCTTTTGCAGTCACCCCCCCGAGTTCATTCCTTGATCAGATCTGGTGGAAGTTGTAGGTTGGAAATGTGCCCACCACCACCAAGATCACCATTGCCCAGGAGGATGGTACGGTGGTGGGACAGTATTACTTGGGACAAGGAGAGCATCTAATCGGGCGTGAATTAGAATCAGCTGTCTACATTAGTGATATTAATATCTCCCGTCAGCATGCCCGACTGATTATTTCCGAGGACCTCATTGAGATAGAGGATCTTGGCAGTACCTCAGGCACCTACCTGAACAGAATTCCAGTGAAAGGGCGAATCCCCATTCAGCCAGGTCAAAAGCTGTGGATTAGTAATCTCTATATTGATATTGAAAGGCAGGGCTATGGAGGGTTGGTCGAGGGTTCCCGACTGGGAAATGGCCGCTTCACCCTGCAACGCGAACTGGGGAAGGGAGGGATGGGAGCGGTGTGGTTGGCCTTGGATGAAGAAGTACAGGAGTATGTTGCCCTGAAACTGGTTTCCGATGGGGTGGGCATGGATTCCAAGGGACTTAAGGATCTGCAACGGGAGGTGAACAAGTCGCATAAGCTGGTGCATCCGAATATTGTCAGGATGGGCTACTTCTGGAAGGAGGAGGGAGAACCGGCCTTCATCAGTCTGGAATATGTGGATGGAACTGATCTGCATCAAATCCGCGAAAACTCACCCAAAGGCCTATTGGCGTGGGAAGAAATTGAGTCCTACCTGTTGCAACTGTGTGACGCGCTGGAATATGCGCACTCCCAAAAGGTCGCCCACCGAGATATCAAGCCCGACAACTTCATGATTACCAGTGAGGGTAATCTGAAGCTGGCTGATTTCGGCATTGCCGCCACCTTGGCGGACACGGCTAGCACATTTACCTCCATGAATGTTCTGGGCTCAGGCACACCTCCCTACATGAGTCCGCAGCAATTGGACGGCAAAAAACCCCATGTTACCGATGATATCTACTCGGTGGGAGCCACCTTCTATGAGCTCTTGACCAGTAAACGTCCTTTTCATCAGGGAGACATCTCTTATCAGGTCCGGCACGGAGAGGTAACCCCCATGGTGGAGCGCTTGAAGGAATTGAATCTGGAGAATGACATCCCCGAGTACGTGGATACCATTGTCATGACCTGTCTAAAAAAAGACCCGGCCCAGAGACCACAATCCATGCAGGCCATACGCGATTGGATTGGTGCGGGAGAAGATGTGGTGCAAGCTCCAGCTTCGGCAGAGGAAAGCAGGAAGAAACAGGTTACGCAACTTTTCGGCCCGCAACGCCTTGAGTGGACCCCCAGCATTGAGAAAGCGATTCGGAAGGCTACCGAGAAACCCATGGGCGAACTCACCAAGACAGACTTGGAGAAGGTAACACAGCTGGTGCTCACCAATAACCAGATCGGTGATGTGAGCACCTTGAAAGAGCTGAAGCAATTAACGCATCTGTATCTCTCTGAAAACCAGATCAGTGATGTGAATGCCTTGAAAGAGTTGAAACAATTAACGTATCTGCATCTTTCTGAAAACCAGATCAGTGATGTGAGTGCCTTAAAAGAGCTAACGCAGTTAACGGTGCTGGTGCTTTCTAATAACCAGATCAGTGATGTGAGCACCTTGAAAGAGCTGACGGAGTTAAGGGAGCTATGGCTCCAGAATAATCCTGATCTTACCAAGACTCAGGTAGCCGAATTACAGAAGGCTTTGCCGAATTGCAGAATCGAGAACAACGTACCAGAACCGCTCGAGGTTGTTCCCAATAGCCCCCAAGCAGCAGCAGCGATTGAGGCAGCGATTCGCGTTAGCCTCAAAAAACCTGAGGGCAAACTCACCAGGACAGACTTGGAGAAAGTAACGAGGTTGGTGCTCACTAATAACCAGATCAGTGATTTGAGTTTCTTGAAAGAGCTGGAGCAATTAATGTATCTGCATCTCTCTAAAAACCAGATCACTGATTTGAGTCCATTGAAAGAGCTAAAGCAGTTAACGTCGCTGAGGCTCGATAATAACCAGATCA
>CBFHWX010000041.1:0-22080 GCA_965659445.1 Limisphaerales bacterium
CGGCATTGGGGCGAGAGCTCCTTTCGCCACCCGAAGCATCGAGTTTTTTACCGATTCATAAAAATATCCCGGGCCGAAAACCACCTTTTCCATTGGGCCACCAAATCCCTTGTGCACCAGTGTTTCCTTGCCCCAGAAATCACCTATGTATTTTGGCGCCTTCAATGCCAAGCCCGCTGGAGCTAGCACTGCTGGATCAGTCTGGTGACAAGTGAAACAAATCTTTGTCAGGAAAAGAGCTTTGCCCTGCTGGATCAAGCTGGGGTCATCCAGTTGCGATTCATCGGCCAAGAAGTCCGGGTTGGGATGCTCGATCAGCTTCAAGTCCGAGGGTGGTGCCAAGCGGGCCGCGATTTCCTTGGTGATCCCCGCGGGATCCTCCTGACCTTTTTCCACCAGAAGGCTCATCGCATTAACGATGGGTAAGCGGTAGCGCTTGAGGGCCGGATCCACCACATCAAAGCTCGTGAGGGCCTTCTCATCTATAGCCTTAAGTTCGGCGCGTTTTTCGGCGCGTTCCTGGGCGCGCGCATCAGTGAGGCTCGGCGGTTGCGCCTGATTCCCATACTTGGTGACCACCCACACGGCAAGCACGAGCGTCAGTGCCAGCGCAAAGAGCTCATGAGCCGCCCAACTGGGCTGCAGCGAATCGGGTTGTTGCTTCTCGTCGCTCATCAGTGTTGTTCCACAGCCTCGCCCATGCGCGGATCGCGTTGCGGGCAGATGGGGTGATCAAACAGGTTGCGAATGAATATCCAAGCGAGCGACCCACCCAAGAGCAGCAAGGCTCCGAGGTCGACCAGTGCCAGCGAGGGGCCGGCGGGATGGATTTCGGGCATCACGTTGAAATACATGTCCACATAGTGCATGAGCAGCACCCAGATAAAGACAGGAATCATCACCTTGTGGGTCAGCTTCACATCAATGCGTAACAACATCAAAAATGGAATTAAGAAGTGACCAATGATGATCAACCAGCTCACATACGCCCAACTGCCTTGTTCGCGCAGCACGTACCAAAATGTTTCCTCCGGAATCGACGCGTTCCAGATAAGAAAGTACTGCGAGAAATGGATATAGGCATAAAATACCGTAAAAGCCAGTAGCATAGTGCCGAGGTGGTAAAACTGTAGGCGGTGCAACATCGGCAGATGCCCCTTGGCCTTGAGAATACGGGCGATGATCCAAGCAACGGCAATGCTTACCCACACGCTGCCGGCGAAATAATACACACCGTACATCGTGCTGAAGAACTGGTGCTGAATGCTCTTCATCCAGAAGATCGCGCCGGCCGTAAGCGTTAGCGCGAACATCAGGATACCGTATCCCGCGTGGATACGCATCATGCGGGTGCATAGCACCTGCTGGTTGTCCTTCTCAAAGGGCAATCCCTGGGGATAGCGAGAAAAGCCCGCCATCAGGTTCTCAGGAAAGAGCAGTTTGCCCTCAAACTCGGGCGTGCCGGATTTATCCTGTTGCAGGCTCCAGTACCGCAGTCGGTGCGTCAGCCAACCCCACAGGAGGAACACTCCTCCGGAGATCATGTACCACACCGGCTTGTTGAAGAGAAACATCTTCGCGTGTAGTGCATGGTCTTTATCCGGATCAGCCGACATCCATTTGTAAATGTATTCCGGCCCCAAGAACCCGATCGGGATAAACGCGATGGCAAGCCATGGAAATAGCAGACAGGACAAATGCTCAAGATAACGTCTGATTGGCGCGGACCAACCCGCATCAAAGAGGTGATGCACCAGTACCAAAAATAGCGAGCCCAACCCGATGCTCAAGCAGAACATAAACGCCGTGAGATAGGAAAAAGCAAATTGCTGCTTGTCCGCCACAAACCCGTAAATGCACAGTAGCAAGCCAAACACCACCGCAATCTGCGGGATGCTGCGCCAGTTGACCGATTCTTCGCGGTCTTGCATGGTGGTTGTTGCGGATTCGCTACTCATTGGTGGTTTCCTCGGCAGCGGGTTTCTGTTTCTGTGGCTCGACCCTCACGTGAAATCGCTTGGGCACTTCAGATTCTTTACCCAGCCGACTCGTTTGCAGGGCACGAAGGTAGGCCACGATTGCCCAACGATCCATCACACTGAGGCTGGTATCATAACCCTTCATCAACCCTTTGCCTTCCTGATTGCCGACAGTGATCACGCGGAACAACTGTCCGTCGTTTAATTTCACCACGGTTGGATCATGCAAATCCTTGATCGCGGAAAAACCGAAAAACTTAACAACACCATTGCCGTCACCCTGTCCACCATGGCAGGGCAAACAGGAAATATTAAAACGCTCCTGTCCTCGTTTCATTAGATTCTTGGTCACCGAAACAGGGATGGAAGACTCAAAAAAGTTGCTCGGCAATGGTTTGTCTGGATTGTCATTTTCAAACTGAGTAATGGTCACAGTGTTTGTGCCCTTCGCAAAACCGGTGTTAACATGGTGATTCTTTTGAAAGGGATAAACCTTTTCACCTCCAGCCAGCACAATTGGTTCACTGCGACGAACGGTGCCCGCTACCAGCGCCTGCGAGCTCATGCCGTTCTTAAAGAAATCATTTGGCTCCAGTGGGCGCAGCTTCGGTTGACGATCCATATCCGCAAAAATTTCCAAGGGCGGTTTGCGGGATATATCTCCCCGGAAGCCGGCTAAGCTCACGACCATGAACACCATCATAGCAATGCCGATTAGGACGTACCTCATGGCGCGTCCTCCACCATCTCAATGTGTTTCGCACCGGTACCTTCCAGCAGCACGCGTGTTTTCTGATCATGGTAAATTGGATCATCACACTCGATCACCACGAAAAACTTGTCATCGGTCACCGCGCAGAAACGTTCGTTGGCCAGAAGTGGATGATGGTGTCGTGGCAGTCGATTCATAATGAACATACCTCCCAACGAACCAAATGCTCCGAGCAAAATTGTAAGTTCGTAGGCCACGGGAAACGCATAAAACCCGCTAAAAAGTGGTTTCCCGCCAACCACAATGTCGTAATCGAACTTGTTCATGAACCAGATCATCAACATGCCGGTGGTGAATCCGGTGAGGCCACCGAAGAAGGTGAACCACCCGACCTTAGCATTGCCCAGCCCCATGGCATCATCCATACCATGTACAGGAAACGGCGAATGCACATCCCAGTTTTTATAGCCAGCTTCACGCACTTTCACCGCTGCAGCCATAATATCGGCCGGCGTATCGTATTCCGCTAGGATGGCGTGCGGCTGGCTCATTTGCTACCGCCTCCCTTCTTCTTTATAGTGCCCTTCTCTTTTGGGTCATTCTTATTATTCGCCCCGCCAAGTTCATGGTGTGGATCGGCCTGCGGAGTCACGCCTTTCACCTCAAAAATGCAAATCGCCGGAAGATAACGGATGAACAACAGAAACAGCGTCATGAATAGTCCAAATGTCCCTACAAAGGTGAGGATGTCTATCTGAGTCGGACTATAGTAGCCCCAGCTGGAAGAGAGAAAATCGCGATGCAGCGAGGTGACAACAATAACGAATCGTTCAAACCACATGCCGATATTCACAAAAATTGATACCACGAAAATGAACCAGACATTGGTGCGACACCACTTGAACCAGAAGAGTTGCGGACTAATGACATTACAGGAAATCATAATCCAATAGGCCCACCAATAGGGGCCGGTAGCACGGTTCTTAAAAGCATAGAGCTCGTAGGGATTGCCTCCATACCAGGCGATGAAAAATTCCATAGCGTAGGCGTAACCCACGATCGAGCCGGTCGCGATAATCACCTTGCACATGTATTCCAAGTGACGGACGGTGATGATTTCCTCCAGCTTGAAAAGCGAACGCATAGGTATCATAAGCGTAAGCACCATCCCGAAGCCAGAAAACACAGCACCGGCCACGAAGTATGGCGGGAAAATTGTTGTATGCCAGCCGGGCAACTGTGATACCGCAAAGTCAAAGGACACGATGGAGTGTACAGAGAGAACCAACGGAGTACTCAAACCAGCCAGAAGGAGATAAGCTTTCTCATAATTTCTCCAATGGCGATTACTACCGATCCAGCCCATCGCAAATAGCCCATACATAAACTGCTTGAATCGGTTAATCAGCTTTGCAGAACCCGTCGTCAGCTTGCCGGCATTCTTACGCAGTCGGTCTCTGATAGTTGCCAAATCCGGAATCAGGCCCATGTACCAAAAGAGCAGAGATACAGTGAAATAAGTTGAAACCGCGAACACATCCCAGAGCAGGGGCGAACGGAACTGCGGCCAAACACTGTTGGCATTGGGGATGGGCAACAACCACCACGCATACCACATGCGGCCCACGTGGATGCCCGGGAAAATGCCCGCGCAAATCACCGCAAAAATTGTCATTGCCTCCGCCGTGCGATTGATAGAGGTCCTCCATTTTTGCCGCAACAAAAAGAGGATGGCTGAAATCAACGTGCCTGCATGGCCAATACCAATCCAGAAAACGAAATTTACAATCGCCCAGCCCCAAGCCACAGGATGGTTCAATCCCCACACTCCCACGCCAGTCGTGAACAGATACCCAATCATTACGAAGCACATCATCATCGTGAGGAAACTCACCCCGAAGGCGACATTCCACCACCGAGGCATTTTGTCCTCCACGATGCTCGAAACCTTATTAGTAATCCAACTGAGCGAGTGGTTGTTGAGCACATACGCCGGACGCGCCAATTCTTTGGGCGTGTGCGTCTCGACAGTTTGGCCGGTGGATTCGCTCATCAATGCTTACCCTCCGGCTTGCCTTGGTCTTCTTTATGGCCATTGCCTTCGTGAGATTCTTCTCCGTGATGTTCTTCCGGATGATATTCCGTGCCGCTGAAAGGCTTCTCGTAGGCGTCAGGCATGGCAGCATTCGGATTACGGACCTTGGACAAATATGTCGTGCGCGGTTGCGTGTCCAGAAAGCCCAGCACTTCGTAGTCACGCGGGCTTTTCTTTTCCCTCACCACTGCCGCCTTCTTGTCCAAAATATTTCCAAACGTAATTGCCTCGGCGGGGCAAGCTTGCTGACAGGCGGTCTTGATGTCGCCGTCCTTCACCATCACGTCATCACCTTGCCCGGCCTTAACCTTTTGCTTTATCTTCGCCGACTCAATGCGCTGCTGGCAGTAGGTGCATTTCTCCATAACCCCGCGCATGCGCACCGAAACATCCGGATTCTTTACCAGCTTCAAAAGATCCCACTCATCCTTGTCTTTGCTCGGTTTTTCGCGACTCTCGATCCAGTCAAGGAATAGAGATGGCTTGGTCAAGGGGCTGGCATAAAGATCCTCCAGTGGCCGTTTGTGGTAATCAAAATAATTGAACCGGCGCACCTTCCACGCACAGTTGTTCGAGCAGTACCGCGTGCCGACGCAGCGGTTGTAGGCCATAACGTTCAGGCCCTCATCATCATGCACGGTGGCGTTCACCGGGCAGACCATTTCGCACGGAGCGCTTTCGCAATGTTGGCAAAGCATCGGCTGATTGACCACCTGCGGATCATCAATCCATTCCTCCGAATGCTGCTTATCATCACCCGCCGTAGATTTCTTAATTGTCTCCAACGGAACATGATCCCGGCCGGTGTAGTAGCGGTCGATCCGCATCCAGTGCATTTCGCGTCCGCGCGCTACCTGATCCTTACCAACGATCGGGATATTATTTTCGCTTTGGCACGCGATGACACACGCATTGCAACCCACACATGAGCTGAGGTCGATGGACATGCCCCACTGGTGCACATCACTCTTGAGCCCCGGACGCTCCTTGTAGGGATGCTGATAAATCTTGCCCTCATCGCGCGCATGTGACTTCAGGCCCATATCAAGTGCGAATTTCTCGTTCTTGCGAAACTCCTCGAGCGTCGCCTCGCGCACAACCGCCCTGCCTTCCATCGACCAATGTTCCTGCGTGCTGGAGAGTGGATACGGCTCCGAAGTGCCCTCCAGTTTTCCGCCAACGGCAAAGTTTAGAGCATCAGAAGTGCGCACCTGATAGGCATTAAACCCGCCCACCGGGTGGCCTTTGGTTTTGCCTTCGTAATTGAAATTCGCAATCCGTAACTTGCCTTTGCGGCCGTAACCCAATGGCAATGCAATGGTATTGTCCGCCATTCCTGGCTGCACCCAAATGGGCCCTTTTACCGATCTGCCATCAAGGGTCAATTTGGCAATTAGACCATTCTCAAGCTTCAAATCCTCGGCCGTCTTTCGGCTCACGTTCATCACGTTGTCCCAAGTGATCTTGGTGATGGGATCAGGCAATTCCTGGCACCAACCATTGTTGGCAAAGCGGCCATCATCCACACTGTGGTCGCGGGTGAAGACTACCTCCAGTTCTCCCTCGGCAAGGGTCTTGCCTTCAAGCTTCACTGTTTCATTCGCAAGCTGAAGATTCTCAACCGGCTTAGAGGCAGTACCGTCCTGATAACCTTCATGCAGGTAATGCTCCCAACTATCACCGGTGAAGGTCTTTTTCACCACCTCATGAGCAGTTTGTGGCGCCTTGGGATTGGCGAAGATAGCGAGCACTTCCAACTCACTCATCGCATCAAAGAGCGGTGCAATCAACGGCTGGATCGGGACCAAGGTCCCATCGCTCGTACGGGCGTCACCCCAGCTCTCAAGATAATGCGCGCGAGGTGCCACAATACCGGATGCCTCATGGGATTCATCCTCTGTGAAATCACTGAGGCGGAATTTTGTTTTGTCTTTGGCGTTTTCACTCCATTTCAAGTCCGCCGCGCCATCATAAAAAGGATTGCAGCCGAGGTTGATGATGCGGTCGGCCCAGCCGAGGTCATCCTTCAAGTCCTGCAAATTGCCATGTGGTTTTTCGGCTGGCAGAAACACAACCGTCTTGCCGTTGTTCTCCAGTACGTCGTTAATCTGGTGAATCAACTGGTGCACTACCTCTGATTGACGATATCCTGCCGCCACAAGACCTTTGCCTTTGTGTGACTGCAAATCATTGACACATCCGGCCAGCCATTTTTTCTGGTCCGCGGTAGGCTGACCAATATCGCCATTCACCGTGATGCCCAACTCATTGGCGATGAACGCAGCAGCCGTTGCAATACTTGAGGCATTGGCACGCAGACGGTGATCAGCGTTGGCACCGGTCTGCGACATCAAAGCCTCCATCACATAAAGGCGGCTCATACTGTCGTCGCTCTTGGCAAGCTTTCTCCCTCGCGCAAAGTCGCGGATGTAGCGGGCTGATTCTTCCTCCGTGCCAATAAAATCGCAGTCCAAGGAAAGGATCACCGAGGCTTGATCGAGCTTCCAGTAAGGACGAACAGATTGGCCAAAGGCCGCAGTAGCCGCGCGCTGGTGAACTCCGAAATCAATGGCTTCATGCACATAAAATCGGGCGTTTTCGCCGTGCTTTTCGGCGATCTCCATGATCAATCGCTCACGTGAAGGCGAGTTTGCCGCAGGCATCAGGAAAGCAGTTTTCTTCCCGTCAGTAGCAAGCTTTTTCAGTTCCTTCACCGTGTCGGCCTTGGCCTTGCTCGTGTCGGCCTTTTTCATGGGCTTACCAAGCTTGGTGTACTGGCGCGCACGGTCCGGATCGTAAAGATTCAGAATTGAGGCCTGTGCAAAGAGATCAGTGGCCCCGTTGCTATCAGGGTGATCCGGATTGCCCTCCACCTTGGTGGGACGGCCTTCGTTGGATTCCACGACCAATGGGATGGCGCCAGTTCGCGTAGGCATGGCCGTGGCAAAATACATCGGCACACCGTGGACATAGTCCTGACCTTGAGCCTGCTCGGTGCCGAAGGGGACGATGTGCTCCTCGGGGCGACGGCAACCCACGCCCAACATGCCCGCACCGGCAAGGCCGGCAGAGGCGCCCATGAGTTTAAGAAAATCACGGCGCGAAAAATCCTCCGGCAATTCCGATGCCCCTTCGGGAAATTCACGATCCGTCCAATCGGCATGCTCGGGGGTGCCGGCCGCTTCACCGATGCTCCGCCAATAAGTTGCCTCAGTGGTGTTGCTTACTTGACCTGTCTTTGCGGGAGAATTCATCGATGGCAGGCCGAGCAACTTTCGGAGGTTCGCAATTTCATTTGATTTACTAATTCCGCGCCATCACGTTCGGCCGCCCATTCCTCAGAGGGTTCCCAATCCAGGTTAAACACCTCCGACTGCGGCCGCACGTGTTCGTGCGGGTTGCGGTGACAATCCAGACAGAACGTCATGCTGAAGGATTTCGTGTGCCGCACTTCGTCCATCTTATTAACCGCCCCGTGGCATTTCACGCAGGAAACCCCGCGGTTCACATGGACGGCGTGGTTGAAATAGACGTAATCGGGCGTCTTATGAACCTGAACCCAAGGCACAGGTTCATTCTTCTTAAAACTCTCACGGATTGGCTCCAGTCGCGGATCATCAGCCAGCACGGTGGTGTGACATTTCATGCAGGTCTCGGAGGAAGGGATATTGGAATACCAAGATTTATCGACGTCGTTATGGCAGTAACGACAGTCAATACCCATTTGGTTGGCATGCACATCGTGCGAAAAGGAAACTGGCTGAATCGGTTGATACCCCACACGCGCGTATTTGGGGGTAAAATAATAGGTGACACCCGCAACAACACAGGCACCCGTCACCAATCCACCCACCACTAGGATTAAAGGCAAGCGATTGGCCCACTTTGGGAAAATATTAGACATCCAAAAAGAACCGTCCCGGCGCGCATCCTACGAATCCAGAAGCATCTTGCAAGCGATTTTGTGATTTTTTTCACAAGCTCGGCATCCATTTCCAGTCGGAAGGATTAATCGGAAAAATTAAAAATGGAGGCGAGGGTCGGAATCGAACCGACGATGGAGCTTTTGCAGAGCTCTGCCTTAGCCACTTGGCTACCCCGCCTTGGGAAGCGGGGAAAGTAAACAAGGCAAGGTTGCAAGTCAATGACGGAGGGATGAACCCTGAGAGATCACAGCACATCGTGCTCCAAGTACCCCACCTAATAAGCCGAGCGGTGAAAATAGAGAGATCGATCGCGCTAGCTTCACGCAGCACCCAGCCGTTTTCGATTTGCCCACAAATCGCGCGGCTTGAAAATTCCCTTGGGCGTAATGATGCCGGTAATCAAATTTGCCGGCGTCACGTCAAAGGCCGGGTTGCGCGCCCCACTCGCTGGATTTGCCACCCGCACCTCCCGAAATTTCCCACGGTCATCCACCCCCCATGCGCCCAGCACCTCCGATTCATCCCGTTCCTCAATGGGAATTTCCATTCCCCTACGCAAGTCCCAGTCAATCGTCGAGAGGGGAATAGCCACGTAAAATGGGATCTTATGTCGCGCGGCCAAAACTGCCTTGGTGTAGGTGCCGATCTTGTTGGCCACCTCACCCGTGCGGCCGAGCGTGCGGTCGCTGCCGGTAATAACCAGATCGATTTCACCTCGCTGCATGAGATGGCCCGCCGCATTATCAGCAATAACCTCATGAGAAACACCCTGCTGTGCCAGTTCCCATGCAGTCAGCACTGCCCCCTGCGCCCGCGGCCGTGTTTCATCACAGTAGACGTGAAATTTTTTCCCCTTTGCCTGCGCCGCATACATGGGCGCGGTGGCGCTACCAATATCCACAAACGCCAACCAGCCAGCGTTGCAATGGGTGAGAACGGATGATCCGTTCTTGATAAGCTTGGCCCCGTGCCGACCAATCGCCTCACAATGAGCCACGTCCTCATCGGCGAATTTTGTAGCAGCCTTTAACGCTCGGCGTTGTTTCTGCACAACCGACTCTCCCGCATTCATCGCCGAGCATACATCGTTCAAGGCGTTGACCAAGTCCACCGCCGTGGGACGCGCGGAGGCGAGAGTTTGATAAACGCGCTGCAAGTGGCGCTCGAAGGCCGCAGGAGTTTTCCCGCTGAAGGCACGCACTCCCTGAGCCAGTCCATAGGCGGCAGTAGCCCCGATGGCGCCAGCGCCGCGCACGGTCATATTGGTGATGGCGCGCGCGGTTTGTTGAAAGTTTTTCGTGCGGGTTAACTCAAAGGCGTGGGGGAGCTTGCGTTGCTCAATGAGCACTACCTCGTTATCATGGGCATCAAAACTAACGGTACGATAATGGCGGGGGCGACCTTTAACGCGAACCTTCATGAGATCAGCCCAATTCCGCCTCTAGCTGGGCGATCTCCTCCTCGAGGGCGGCGTAGATCGGCTGCTCACGCAGGGGTACCAAATCCTTATCACGCCGAAGATGATCGAAATCGCGGTAGCCGTAATGAATCGCCTTGCGTAGTGCGTTGGCGGCCTTTCGGTATTCAGCGGTGAGCGAGAAACTACAGGCAAGATTGTAATACACCAGCGGATCATCGGGGCACAGGCGCGCCAAGCGGCGGTCCACCTTCAAACCATCCTCGTAGCGACCCCGGCGCGTATAATCATCACCCAGCAACTGGAGGGCCTCCACGTAGCGACGATCGCGCTTTAGAACTCCCTCAAGAAAATCGATCTCAATATCCAGATCGCGCTGTTCCTGCCGAGATAGATTTTTTTTTGTGCTGTCTGAATCAGTCATCGTCGCTTACTCGAAACCGGAGGGAAAAATAGCGAGGGGATCGTTACAATGCCAACAACAACTTTTTAACCTCACGCAGTCGCGGCCCGGCTTTCTTCTTGGTTAGACGGGGAAACTTGCCTCCAAGCGAAATATAATCGTCGTTACGGCGCAATTTAAGGCGATCCTTGTCCGTGACAATGGAGTCAACTCCTTTGGCCGAGGCGATGACTTTGAGTTCGGATACGAGCAGCAAATGCTCCATGGCGGGCGGAAGTTTGCCGAATCGATCACGCATTTCCTTACTCAGCACGGAGATGGCTTTCCTGGAATCGGCCTGTGCAAAGCGGCGGTACACATCAATGCGCTGTTTGGAAAGTGCGATGTAATCCATCGGGATATATGCCGGCGCAATTGCACAGGTGTTTTCCTTCTCCTTTGGGGCAGGTGCATCTCCCTCCCATTCCACCCATTCCCAGTTTTCATCGCGCGGCACGGAAATCGAATCCTTATCTTTGCGCGGTCGCGCCGATGGTTTTTGTCTTGGCCCCACTTCCTGTTCGGGACTGAGAGCCAGAAAATCGAACTTGGTTTCCACCTCAATGCGCGGCTTCACTTTTTCGCCCTTCAATTGTGAGACACTCTGCTTGAGCAACTGGCAATAGAGCTCAAAGCCTACCGCCGTGATGTGTCCACTCTGCTCGGACCCCAGCAGGTTGCCCGCACCACGAATTTCCAAATCACGCATCGCGATCTTAAAACCACTGCCAAGACTGGAGTATTGCTTAATGGCGCTGATGCGTTTCCGCGCGTCAGCCAGCAACGCTGCATGACGCGGCAAAAGCACATAAGCATAAGCTTGGTGTTTGTAACGACCCACGCGACCGCGAAGCTGATAAAGGTCGCTCAGGCCAAACCGGTCGGCGCGATCGATGATGATAGTGTTGGCGTTCGGGATATCAATGCCGCTCTCGATGATGGTGGTGGAAAGCAGCACATCAATCTCACCATTGATAAAGGTGGTCATTACTTCTTCAAGCTCATCACTTTTCATCTGGCCATGGCCCACAGCAATGCGAGCGTCAGGCACGATGGCCTGCAGTTTTTTTTCCATCGTGTAAATCGTTCCCACTCGGTTGTGCAAAAAGAACACCTGCCCGCCACGGTGCAATTCACGCTGGATCGCACGCTGGATAAGTTTCTCGTCATATTCAGCCACAATGGTCTCCACCGGTAAACGATCCTGCGGCGCAGTCTCAATGGTACTCATGTCACGGGCACCGGTAAGCGCAAGATAGAGTGTGCGCGGAATCGGCGTTGCCGACATGGTGAGCACATCCACATGTGTGCGCAGACGCTTGAAGGTCTCCTTGTGCGCAACACCGAATCGTTGTTCCTCATCAACGACCACCAGCCCTAGATCCTTGAATTTTACATCCGGCTGCACGAGACGATGTGTGCCCACCACAATGTCCACCGCGCCATTGGCCATATCCCCTATCGTTTTCAACTGTTGCTTCTTCGTTCGAAATCGTGAGAGCAAATCGACTCGTACGGGATAATCCGCAACGCGCTCGGCAAAAGTGTTAAAGTGTTGCTGCGCGAGCACGGTGGTGGGCACCAGCACGGCAACCTGCTTGCCGGCCATCACGGCCTTGAATGCCGTGCGAATGGCCACCTCTGTCTTGCCAAATCCCACGTCCCCACAAATCAGCCGATCCATCGGTTTATCGCTCTGCATATCCGCCTTGGCATCGGCGATGGATTTATTCTGGTCGGGCGTTTCCTCATACAAAAACGCCGCCTCAAACTCACGCTGCCATGAGGTGTCCTCACCAAAGGAAAATCCCTGCTCCGTCTCCCGCACAGCTTGGATGCGCAACATCTCGGCGGCCAGATCGCGCACGGCTTTCTTTGCCTTCTCCTTGGTCTTCTTCCAACGGCTACCTCCCAGCGCGTTTAGCGGAGGGGATGCCTTGCCAGTACCGATATATTTGCTCACTAAATGCGCCTCGCTCACTGGCACGTAGAGTTTTGGTGGAGGATTATTCGGGTCCGTGGAACCATACTCGATAACGAGACATTCCTGACCAGTCTCATCATCGCCCTCTTTCACGCCGGAAAGCGGCATCACCTTCATGCCAATATACCGGCCGATGCCATGCTGCACGTGCACCACAAAATCGCCTTCCTCCAGCTCGGTGAAATTGATGTCAAATGCCGAACGCATCGCCGAGCCGTGCCGGCTCTTCAAGCGGCGCGGGCGCTGGACCTTGTAGCGTCCAAAAATTTCCGCGTCGCTCACCACCACCCATTTGCCTTCGCTGAAAAGAAAACCGCGGCTAAGCGCGCCCAGCGCAATTTGCAAAGGCCCACCTTCAGCCGCAAAACCGTACTCCTCCCAAATCTCCTCCAGTCGCTGTTGTTCTCCTTCGTTGTTGCACAAAACCAGCACCTCGTGGTCCTGACGACGCCAGCGATGGAGTTGCGCGAAGAACTCGCGCCGCTGCGCCTCTACAACCTGCGGATCGGCAATGCAAGAGCCCATCGGTCGAAAAGACTCGAGGCTCGCAATCTCCAGCGTCACAGCAGTCTGTTGACTGGCAAGTTCGTGCAACTCCACACGCGTGAGGTTGCGCTCCTCCATGCGCGCGAGGAGTGTTGTCCATTCAACATGAAATGAATCGCCCGGGAGAATCTCCATCACTTTTTCTGCCGCAGCTTCTTCCACAGCAACAGGATCGCAAAAGAGCAGAATCACATCCGCAGGCAAATGCTCGAGCAAAGTCGCGTGACCGGTTTTTTCCATTCGCATGAGCAAGCCAACCTCACCACCAGGAGCAAAGGTCACCTGCTCAGTTTTTTCGCGTGAAACCTGGCTGAGCGGATTGAAGTAACGCAGTGACTCCAGTTCATCACCGAAGAATTCACACCGCACAGGCCAAGGCGTGGTAAAGGGGAACACATCGACAATACCGCCGCGCAGAGAAATATCGCCACGCTGGGTCACCTGTGCCTCTGGCTCGTAGCCCTGTTCCTCTAGCCACTCAATAAAGTCTAGCGGATTCAGCCGGTCGCCCAGCTTGAGTGTGCGCGTGCGATGAGTAATCTCGGTGGGAGGCAGCGTGCATTGCATGAGAGCGGCAACGGTGGTGGTGATTACCGGTGCGACCTTGGCCTCGTGCAGCACCTGCAATGTTTCTAGGCGTTCGCTGATAGCGTCGGCGTGCGGCAGCTTATCCTCATGCGGCAGGACTTCCCAATCGGGGTAAAATTTTGCTGGCGCCTCAACCTTCAGCAGACTCAACCACGTTTCCAAATCCTGCTGCAGCGTTTCCTGAACTTTGAGAGAACTTACAACGAGGAGGACAGGGCGGCCGGTTATAGCGCGCAAAGCGGTGGCCAAGTGCGCCCAGCCGGCATGATCCACTCCGGCGCAGGACAAAGCGCCGCCTTTCGCAAGGCGTTTGACCAGCGCCTGACCGGCGGGCGATGCGACAATCTGATTAAATAAATGTGAACGACCGACCATCCAAAGGAGGAGATGTTTGAGATTCACTGGTGAATCCACCTTCTCCAAATGTTAACTGTAACCTAGTCCATTTATCGTCCGTATATGTATGTGGGGAATAGGCCGAAACGCAAGCTGGCACGGTGCTTGAGCGCGGTCAAGCGCTCCATTGACAAGAAGGATATCTCCGATAGAATCCGTCCGACTAGAATAGTTTCAGACAAATGAAAATCATACCCAGTCTCATTGCCGTTTTGCTGGTTGCCAGTGTAGCCACTTACTTTGCTGGTTGCGGGAAAAAATCAGCTGAAAATAATCAAAAAACCGAAGCGAAAGAAGAACAGGTCAGCGACGAGATCGCCGCGCTGCGCAGGGAAAACCAAAGGCTCAAAGCCAGAGCTCCAAAAGTTGAGATTGTCGAGAAGAAGGTAGTGGTCCTGGCATCCTCCGCGGAATCGCCTGGGGCGATTATAGATTACCTCAGCACATTGGAACTGAAGTCACAAGAACGCAGCACTGGAAACACTGATAGCCACCGGATTCTCGTGAGGCAGGTAGTCCGTCAGTTTGAGGAATTGACTTCCATGGGGTCGAAGGCGTTGCCGCCCATTGCCGATTTTCTAACTAGAGATGTCGATAAGGAATACAGGGAAAACACTGATGAAATTGTTTCGGGCAACTGGTCACGCGGCCAGATCTATACCGATCCCATTTTCCCGCCCTGCCTGCGAATTGGTTTGCTAAACTCCGTTCGTCACATCGGCAAACGCGATGGAGAATCCCTCGAGGAGGCAGTACGTGTCCTCACAGGTGTCCTAAGCACTACCGGTCGGGCAATTGAGGTGCTTTATATTGAACGCGCGTTGCAGGATATGGCCAAGGACATCCACACTGACGCCTTTCTTCTGGCTGCCAAGGAATTGTTGTTGGAGCCCATCCGGGAAGATGGCAGGGAAGTCTCGTACCTCGACCGTCAAAACCGAGGCGCGCTCTTTGATCTCCTTCGCCGACACAAGGATGCTACCTTCGTCGAGCAGGCAAAAAACCAATTACTCCGCGATCGCAAAAGAACTGAAAAGAGAGACGGTAAAGAAATTGAAGTCATGTATACTGAAATAGATGGTTCCGTCGTAAGCTACCTAACCGGCGTGTTGGGAGATGGCGCCATGCCCATATTGCGCAATTTATATGATAAACCTGATTTGGGTGACCGAAATCGTAGCACCATCAGACGGACTGCCGCCCGCTACATGGGTGTCAGTGAGGATGCCAACATCATTGTAAACAGCCGCGTGAATGAAGCGTTTCAGCTGCTTGCCACTACAGGTGACAAGCAAAAGGAAAATCGAGGACGTGGTCTAGGAACCATAAGTTACTACCTTTCAAGAATGGGTGAAGGGAAGAATGTCCCAATAGAAACCATACAGTCTCGTCAACAATACCTCTCCACCCTGCGCGTGCAAACCCAAGACAAGGAAGTGCTGGCTTGGATGGATAATGTGGATCGCCGCCTCGTGACCATGAGCGACCCAGAAAAGGCAAAGAAGCTGGATAGTCGGTTTGATTCACGCCGCTCACCAGACCAAAGACGCGATCGGCGTTAATAAACGTATTTCTGGAAGGACCACCGACTTCCTTCTGTTCATTGCCCTACGGGAATGTTTACATCTCTCGCAGTGAAGAATCCCATTATTGCCGCGCTGGATGTGCCCGATGCCGAAGAAGCATTAAAACTGGCCGAGGCAATCGCCCCCGCCGTAGGTGCCTTCAAAATTGGCAAGGAACTCTTTGTCTCCGCCGGGCCGGACATCGTTAAGCGCGTGCGCGACACTGGCGCAGCTGTTTTTCTGGACCTGAAATTTCATGACATCCCCAATACGGTAGCTAAGGCCGTGGCCAGTGCCGTGCGGCTGGATGTGCAAATGCTCACCGTCCACACTTGTGGTGGCACCGCTATGCTGAAAGCTGCGGTGAAGGCAGCCGACGGTGGTCCGCTCGTACTCGGCGTCACCGTGCTCACCAGCATGGATGAAAGCGACCTTGCCGAAGTAGGCGTGCAAAGATCTCCCGCCGATCAAGTCCTCCATCTCGCTCAACTAGCCACGCAGACCGGCTTGAAAGGCCTCGTCTGTTCGCCGGAGGAAATTGTCTCCTTGCGTGAAGTGTTGCCGCACGAAGTGCAGCTCGTCACCCCGGGAATTCGCCCAGCTGGTGCAGAATCTGGTGATCAGAAAAGGGTCATGACCCCGGCTGAGGCCATGAGTGCAGGTGCAAACTGGTTGGTTATTGGCCGCCCAATTTATGCTGCAGAAAACCCTCGGCAAGCGGCAGAAGATATTTTGTCCAGCTTATCGGATAATCACTGAAGAACTCATCGAGTCACCCTAAGCAGCGTTGGGGTTCACACATTTGGGCCCCTTCAAGGCATCCTTGGCGGCCTCAATGACCGGGAATTCCTCGGCAGTTGCGTTGATCTCGATCCACTTTTCCTGACCCTCGGGCACATCGTGATCGGCATGAATGGCCTCCACCGGACACGCGGCCACACAGGCGTCACAGTCGATGCAGGTTTCCGGATTGATCAGCAATTTATCCTCCGCATCATGGAACGCCGCCACCGGGCATTCATCCACGCAGCTGGTGTACACACAATCAACGCAATCTCCTGTAACAATGTAGGTCATATTTCCCTTTTCTGTCCTATCCGAGTTGCTCCACGGACATGGCCTAGCCTAGGCATTTCACCTGGCAATGTCAAATCGCATCCGCACGGACTCACCATACCTGCACCGAATCGGCCGCGTAGATTTCATCAAGCAGCACGGTGTAATCGCCATCGGGACCGACGTGAGTAAGATCCACCACGCGCGTCTCGTGACCGGATTTTTCCTGGGCGGTGATTACGCCATTAGCCAGTGCATCGTCCTCACGGGTGATGATGTGAAAAATGCGGGCCATTTTTAAAATCGCATCACATAATCGGCCTGCGCCGCCAGCTCTGCCAATGCCGGTTCCTTGATATTGTTTTCAACCAACTCAGTCGCATCAATGCCTGCCATGGTTTCAGGATCGGGCATCAAGTGCACGGATCCGCCGTTCTCGCGCACCATGGGAAGGAACTGTTTAAACATGCGCCCTTCGGACAATTGCCCGGCGCCCTCTCCCACGGCAGCAGCGGCCGGGCCACACAATACCACGCTTATCTCCACCTGCTGCCACACGCTCACGCCACCTGCGGTGCGCACCGCCTCGGCAACGCGCGGGTTGGAGCGCGGATCAGTGTCAATCACAACAAGGATCCTGCGCTTTGGCTTGGTCTTCTCTGGAATTTCATCCATCAGTTGAAACTGACAAAGCGGTCGGTAGCGGCCATCACGTCGTTAAGCATGGTGAGGCCGCCGTAGAGTGCGTTTTCATTTTGCGGAAGCTTGCGACGCTGGGCGGCAAAGGCGCAGGCAAAGAGTCGCAGACCATGGGTGCGCAGTATTTGTGTCCTTGGATCGTCCACGCCTTGTACGGCATCATCGAGACAGTACAGGTAAACTTCGTCCTGTGCTTCAAGTGCAGCAGTGGCAAGCTGGAGTCCGTGGTGGAAATTGGGGTGCGTTGGCGCAACAGAAATTAGGATGCCGAGTTTCCTTGCCGCTTGCGCCATGGGGCAAGGTTAATTAAGCCGCAAGGCCATGTCAAACTGCACCGATCACTTGATCTTCACTCCGTGTTCCCAGAGTGGCGTTAGATCCGGATCGGCGATGGCCATGTGCTTCACGCGCTTGGTGTCTCCCACCTTGAGGGCGCGCTCAAGCCACTCGCGAGCTTCCTGGAATTCTCCATTCTGGCACTTGTAACAGGCGAGATTGTACGGAATAGCCTCGTCGTGTGGAAAACGCTTGAGCACCGGCAACAATAGGTCAAAGGCTTCCTGAAACCGCTCGAGGTAAAATAGCGTGTTGCCGTGATTAATCCAGCCCTGCGGCATTTCAGGACTAGCCTCAATCATGCGCAGGCTGACGTTCAGACAGGTTTCCCAATCACGCATCTGGTTGTGAATATGCCAGCGCACCTGCAGCACATTAAAGTGCCCCCGGTATTTGATTGAAATCAACTCCAGTTCAGCCAGCGCCGAGTTGAAGTCCCCCAACTCCATCCATCCTTCTGCGCCGGAAAGGAAATGCGTATCCGGTGCTTCAATTTTCCCCATCTTCATTGATCGCTCAATATGCGAAAACACGATATTCCCATGTGAAAGGTGATTGTTGTTGCCCCTCCTTGGTTGAACCGTGCGTCTCCCTCGCAGCGGCATACACTTAGCAGAATTGGGGCCAACCCCCAAGCCCGGGTTATTCACTATGGTTTTTCTGAAAAATTTCAAGATTGTGCGAAATTGAAAACGCTATTAGCTGCACAATTTCAAAAGTTTCGCTTCATCGATAATGGAGATGGACATTTTTTCCGCCTTTGCCAATTTGCTGCCGGCCATTTCACCCGCAACCACGTAGTCCGTTTTTCGGCTCACACTGCCCACCACCTTTCCGCCAGCCGCCTCTATCTTCGCCACCGCCTCGTGGCGTTTCAAGTTCGGTAGAGTTCCGGTCAATACCAATGCCTTGCCCGCCAACGGCCCTGCCGCCTCGGCCAATTGATAAATGGAAGATTCAAAGTTTACCCCCTCTCGGCGCAGCCGCTTGATGAGCTTGCGATTTTCTGGTTCGCCAAACCATTGATATAAGCTCTTGGCAATCACTTCCCCCACGTCATCAATTGACACCAATTGCTCTTCGGTAGCATCCAATAAATCATCCATGGTTTTGTAATGTCGGCATAGCGCCTTCGCCACGCCTGAGCCCACGTGCAAAATACTCAAGCCAAAAACAACCCGCCACAAGTCGCGCGACTTGCTCTTCTCCAAACCGTCGATAAAATTTTGTGTAGACTTCTCCGCCATGCGCTCCAAGCCCGCCACTTGCCTTACGTCCAACTCGTAAAGCTCCCCCACGTCCAACGCCATACCGGCGGCGACGAGCTGCCGCACCAGCACCTCTCCGCCGCCATCTACATCCATCGCCCCGCGCATGCACCAATGCTCAAGCCGACCGCGCACCTGCGCCGGACAGTCAGGGTTCGGGCAACGCCATACTACTTCGTCCTCATCTTTTGCTGCATTCGAGCCGCACTCCGGGCACACTTTTGACAGCTTAAACGTCTTCGCTTTTTTTGGTCGCTTGTCCAGTACCACTTCCACCACTGCCGGGATAATCTCACCGGCCTTCTCGATCACCACCGTGTCGCCAATACGGATATCCTTGCGCTGAATTTCCTCTTCATTATGTAACGTCGCACGGCCCACAGTGCTGCCTGCCACAAAGACCGGTTCCAATTCTGCCACCGGCGTGAGCGCGCCAGTGCGACCGACTTGAATTACGATGTCCTTTAAAACTGTCACCGCCTGCTCCGCTGGAAACTTATAGGCCATCGCCCAGCGCGGTGCCTTCGCCGTGGCCCCGCATTGAGTACGCGACGCAAGATTGTTCAGTTTGATCACCGCACCATCGGTCTCGTAATCCAGATCATGCCGGATCTTGTCCAGTTCCTCGATTGAGGCCACCAGATCTTTATGTGTCTTTCCCGTCCAAGTCTGTTCCGCGGTCGGGAAGCCAAAATTTCCAAGCCATTCAAACATCACCACTTGAGTCGCCGGCACCTTTTCGCTTACCTCACCGAGGCTGTACAACAAAATGCCCAACGGCCTTTCCGCCACGAGCTTTGGATCCAACTGCTTCAATGATCCCGCCGCCGCATTGCGCGGGTTGGCAAAAGGCTCCTCGCCTTCCGCCACGCGTTTCTCGTTCAGCTTCGCAAATCCCTCCCTGCTCATGAACACCTCGCCACGAACTTCAAGCACTGCCGGTGGTTTTCCACAAAGTTTCAAAGGAAGGCTGCGGATGGTTTTCAGGTTGCCCGTGATGTCATCGCCGGTCACACCATCCCCACGTGTGGCCCCGACCGCCAATACTCCATTTTCATAGCGTAAACTAACAGCCAGGCCATCCACCTTCGGCTCCACCGTCCAGTCCAAATCGGCTTCCGGCAAAAGCTTTCCCACGCGCTTTAAAAACTCGCTGATTTCCTCGTACGAATACGTGTTGTCGAGGCTCATCATCGGCAACGCATGAGTATGGGAAGGAAACTCGCTCACTGGCTTGCCTCCGATTCGCTGACTAGGCGAATCAGCCGTCATTAAACCGGGATGCGCCTCCTCCAAATCCAGCAGCTCACGATAAAGCCGATCGTAATCGGAATCGCTAATCGTCGGCTCGGCGAGCACATAATAGGCATGGTCATGCCGTCGGATTTCCTCAGCAAGCACCGAGTGCCGTTTCTCCGCTTTAGCCTTGGTCATGCTTGAATGCGTCAGGCGAGAAATCATCCGCATGATATGAGCTACGCACCAGCGGTCCGCTGGCCACGTGCAGGAACCCCATTGCCTCGGCGGTTTCCTTGTGCTCAGCAAACTTGTCCGGATGGATGAACTCAACGACGGGGAGATGTTTACTTGTTGGCTGCAGGTATTGACCGAGGGTGAGCAGATCGCAACGAGCCTCTCGTAAATCATCCAGGGCTTGGTGCAGTTCCTCCTCCGTTTCACCGAGACCGAGCATAAGGCCGGATTTGGTGTGCAGCTCTGGTGCGCGCGACTTCACTTTTTTCAACACCGAAAGTGAGCGGACATAAGTCGCCACCGAGCGCACCGCAGGCGTGAGGCGTCGGACCGTCTCAAGGTTATGATTAAATATCTCCGGACGCGCAGCGAGCACCTTGTTAATGGCGGTATCGTCGTCCTGAAAATCCGGCGTGAGCACCTCAATGACAATTCCAGGATTCACCTCGCGTACGCGCTCAATGACTGTCTTAAAATGTTCCGCACCACCATCGGGTAAATCATCACGGGCCACTGCGGTAATCACCACATGCTTTAGTTGCATTCGGCGTGTAGCTTCAGCAACACGGTCGGGTTCATCAATCTCCAGTGCCGTAGGCTTGCGGGTATCCACAGCACAGAAACCGCACGAACGCGTGCAGCGCTCACCCGCGATCATGAACGTTGCCGTGCCTTGACTCCAGCATTCCCAATGGTTCGGACAGCGGGCACTTTCACAAACAGTGTGCAGGTTCAAGTCATCTATGAGATTACGCGTGGCAAAGTATGCGCTATCAGTAGGCAATCTCACCCGAAACCATTCTGGCAGGCGCGGGCGTTTCGGGGCTGCCTCGGCTACGCCACTCATGTGTCTTTTCCAAGTCCTTCCCAAAACACCACCAACTCCCGCGCGCCAAAATCGGCCAGTACTTGGCCATCCACCTCAATCACCGGCGCTAGTGTCTGGCCGGAGATGCGCTCCATATCCTCGAACGCCTCAGGATTCTCAATGACATCAACTGTTTCAAACTCGATGCCCTGACTCTTGAGCCAATGCTCCGCCTGACGGCACCAGCCGCACACAGGCTTCACATAGAGTTTCACATTTTCAGGCTGATACATATTCTCTAGCACCCCTACAATCGGCTTTTTTGCGGCCCATGGCAATTTGTGTTTTTGCTAAACTCCCGATTTTCTCTTCCAGGGCGCAAGCCCGACAAACACACCGGCCACCACCAATCCCACGGCCACACCAAATGTGGCCGTGATCGGATCGCCAAGACATTGCCACGCCCATAGCATGGTAAAGACGGGGATGAGATTGTTAAATAGTAACGCACGGCTGGCCGGCCAGTGGCGAAGAACGCTGTTCCAAATGCCCAGCCCGATGATCGTACCAGCCAGAATGCTGAATCCCTGCCAGCCGATGAGGTGCATTTCAAATACCGGCGGTGTACGGCTGAATTCCCAAATCATAAATGGCAACAGGAGAAGACCCGCGCGCCAAGAGGTTTGTGCGGTGTATTCCATGGCCCCGACACGACTGGAAAGATGCCGCGATTCATGACTATATAGCGTCCATGACCAGCTCGCACCAAAGGCGATCAGGTCTCCGATCC
>CBFHWX010000042.1:0-21928 GCA_965659445.1 Limisphaerales bacterium
GATCTGTGAAGACAACATCCGGGCGGACATCGCCGTGGCATTTTACATCAAGGTGAACTTTCCCAAGGTGGATTATGGTGGGATAGATCCCGCTTCACCCGAGGGGCAGGCTATGCATGAGGCAGCAATGAAGTCAAAGGATCGATATGATGATGTCCGTAAGGTGGCCCAAACCGTGGGCTGCGACCGGGCGTCTGATGTGGAAAAGCTGCGTGAACTTTTTGAGGCGAAATTCTCCGAGGCCCTCAAAACGGCTGGCAAGCTGATGGAATTTCAAAACCTCTACACCGATCGAATTCGCTTTCGGGAAGCAATTAAAAACGTTATTGGCCATGACTTAAACGGCTATGCCCTGGAGGACGTGGCGATCGATTATCTGGAGCAGACGCCCATTGAGACGCTGGACAAGGACAACGTGCTCGACGCCGAGGGTATCAAGAAGATTACCGATATTACTTCAGACCAACAGGAAGCCACCAACCTTCGCATTCAAGAGAGGGATGTGAAAATAAAGAATGACAATATCCGGGCCGAGAAAGAACAGCGCGAATTGGATCGCGATAATGAGGAGCATTTGGCCGCGCAAACCCGTGCGGTCGATGAGGCCAAATCGATAGAATCAGCCGCCGCAGCCAAGGTGGTGCAGGAGCAGCGGAAAGAGGAAGAAGTGGCAGCCCTGCAGGCCCAGGAAGAAATTGAAGTTCGAAACCAGTTGAAGATCCGTGAGGTGAGAAGTGCGGAGATTAAAGTGGATCAGGAGGTGTTGGTGCTCGACCAAAAGAAAATGGAAGAGGCTGAGATTGCCGAAGTTTCACGGAATAAACTCGTTAGCTTGAAGGACGCCGATCGGGAGGCTGAGGTTATTGCCGCGGCATTTGAAATCGCCAAGAGCGAGGCCGGCCTGCAAGCCGAGAAAGCGAAAGCAACCGAGCAGACTCAGCTAAATTTTGATAAAGAAGCGGATATGAGCGCGGCGCGTGCTGCACGGGTGTTGAACGTCGAATTTGAGGCGCGTGCACAGGCTGATCAGAAGAAAGTAAGAATCGCTGCGGAAGCGGAGAAGACGGTGCGGCAGAACCTCGCCGAAGCAGCCCAGCTTGAGGTGCGTATTGCCGCCGAAGCTCAGAAACAAGCGGCGGAGGAAGAGGCCATGCGAATTCAAACACTTGCCGAGGCTAATGCGAAGGCGAGCGAGAAGGAAAATCACGCCATGCAAGAGCGCGCCCAGGGCACTGCGGCAGAGGAGGCTGCCTCCGGTGTAGCTCAGGCCAGAGTGAAGACTGCAATGGCTGACGCCAAGATAAAGGACGCCGCAGCTGAGGAAGCACTGGGTCTGGCCGAGGCCAATGTGACTGCCAAGCAAGGCGAAGCTGAAGGTGAGGCGGTCAGGGCCGTTCAATTGGCCGAGGCTGAGGGCAAGACGGAGATGGCCAAGGCAGTTGAGATTTTCAACAGGGCCGGACAGGATCACGCGGAATTCCAGCTGCAGCTTGAGAAGGACCAGACAGTGGAGATCGCGGAGATTGGCGTGCAGAAGGAAATCGCTGAGGCGCAGGCGCGTCTGGTGGGCGAGGCGCTCAAGAGTGCCAATATTGACATTGTGGGCGGCGAAAACGACTTCTTCGAGAAGATCGTCAAGTCGGTTACCCAAGGTCGTGCAGTCGATCGCCTGATGAACAACAGCCAGACACTCACCGACGTGAAGAACACATTCTTCAACGGTGACCCGGATCATTTCAAGGGGCAGCTGCGCACCTGGATTCAGGATCTGGGCGTTTCATCCGAGGATGTGAAGAACCTGACGGTGGCCGCGCTATTGACCCGGTTGATGAGCAAGGCTGGTGATGGCGGCACAAAGTCGCTGATCCGGCAGGCGCAGAAGGCGGCCAAGGAGTCCGGCATCACCGATATCGTCGTCAGTGCCCTGTTGGGCGACAAGGCCGGAAAATAATTAGCCTGCCTGTCCGGGGAACCGGACGGGTGCTGGACTCATGGCGGAACCTCCCGAAAGCGGAACCCCGGCGGAAGGCGCGCAAGATGCGCTGGAGGGTGGCGCGTATGATCATATCCGGCGGGCTTTGTCCGATCAGGCCAAGGTGCTGCGTGAGCGCCTTGGCGTGCTGGATGGGCAGCGCAACAAGGTCTTCGGTTCGCGTAAGCTGGAAATCAAGAACCTGGAGGAGAACCGCATCTCCACGGAGCTCAGTTGCGAGCCGCGTGACATGATTCAGCTGGGGGACAGTCGCTTCCTCTTTGGGTACAACGTGGAGCTGGGCCTGAAGGATAAAAAAGGCGCCCTCGAAAATATTTTTTCCGTTTACGAATTTGACGGGGAGAATCTGACGTTTCGGGAGGGGGATCTTTCCGTCCTGGATGACGAAAACTTCAAGAATTACTACAACCGTCTGTTTGATATTAATTCTGATGCCACTTTCCACAGGTTTGCGCTGGTAGGCACCTACCTGTACATGGTGTTTAGAAAAAGCGAAACGGTGACTGACATCACTGTTTTTAAATGGCTCTACAAGGACGGGCAGCTGACTTTTGTGGATGACCGCAGCCAAGCCGAATATCTAGAGAAGGCTTTTCCGGCCCAGTACAATTTTGAATGGAGGACACCGTCCCGAAATGCGATCCGCTATGGTGAAAACCCGCATGTGTCCATTGAAGACCGGGTGTTTGTGGAGTGTGTGGGAGGGGATCTCACAATCAAGATTGAAGATAACACCGCAACGGGCGGGGGCATTTATGACGAGGAAGTGGAGGACAAACTTCAAAGTGTGGATGATGCGAAAATCCAGTATGCGATCCAAGGCTCCCTTATCCTGCTCAAGGTGACGCCATGTCGTGAGAATGTAACACGATATTTTATTTATAATGAGAAATTAGAAACGGTTCACCGAGTGGATTCCATCGGGCAAGCCTGTGTGATGCTCCCCGAAGAGCAAGGGCTAATTTTCCCGGATGGATATTATCTGCGGACCGGTGAATTAAAGAGGTATAAGAGTGAGTCTGGAGAGATGGTGCTGGAGCGTACGGTGCCCTCTCCCAATGGTGAGGATTTCCTCTTCGTCTTTTTCGATCGCAAGAGTGGCCTGTATGCACTGCTGCCGTATCGGCTTATCGAACAGGAAGTCATCGAGCGAATCACGTGCCATGGTTTTTCGCTCTTTCCCAATGGTGATATTTTGAGCTTCCGCGCTGAGGAAGAGCCGATCAAGCACCACCGGATTCAGCTGCGCCAGTCGCCCTTTTATAAACTGGGGCATGAACCCGAAAGCGGCGATCGCGATTCATTTCTGTTTCAGGTTGGCAACAAGTCGGTGGTTCGAGCCATGGCTGAGTGCAACGAGGTGCTGATCCTTATTCAGAAGGAATCGCCTTACGCTGATCTCTATGCGGATGTCGCACAGCGCTGTCAGAGCCTTCCGGACTCATACACCTGGCTGAGTTCCGAGGATGGAGTTGGTATCGGCGAGATTCTGAAGGAGATCGGCAGCTCCGCGGAAAAGGCTATTTCAGAATTCGACAAGGTGCGGCGCCTTCGGCTGGAAGCCAAGGAAAAATCCAATGAGATAGAGAAGCGCGCCAAGGTAATCTTCAGCGAAGTGGGCATGGCGAATTTCACTACGGTGGATGGCTTTGTGACCAGCCTCGACGGGTTGCGGCGCCTGCTGGGTACGATCAACACCCTGCGCGATGATGTGCGATTCATCGACAAGGACAAGATGAACTCACTCGAGGAGCAAGTGAAAGAGCAGTCCGATGCGCTCTCGGAGCGCTGTGTACAGTTCCTGCTGGATCCCGATGCGCTCAATCCCTATCGCGAACGTGCCGAGGAACATAAAGGCATGGTCGAACCCATCACGAAGGTGGCTGAAGCGAAGAAACTAAAGGCTGAGATCACGCAGGCCGGCGAGGATCTCGAGATGCTCATCGAGATTGTCAGGAGCCTGCAGATTGATGATACCACGGAGCAGACTCGTATTTTGGAAAACATCACCGCTATTTATCAGATGGTGAACCAGGTCAAGGAGGCGCTCAAGAACAAGGAGAAGACACTAATGTCCTCGGAGGGTAAGGCGCAGTTTGGCGCCTCAATGCTCCTGCTCGGCCAGACTGCGGTGAACTATCTGGACATGTCTGACTCGCCGGAAAAATGCAGCGAATATTTAACCAATATAATTACCCAACTCGATGAATTGGGCAGTGATTTTGCTGATTACCCGGAATACATCGAGGAGCTCGACAACAAACGCGATGAACTGCAGACGGCCTTTGAACAGAAACGAACGCAGTTGGATACAGAACGCAATCGCAAGGCCGGAGACATTGTTGAATCTGCCGAGCGCATGCTCAATGGCATAGAGAAGAAACTGGCCACGTTTGATGATGTGAACGACATCAACGGCTATATGGTTGCTGATCGCAGGATTGCAACGATCCGTAATCGTGTGGAGGAGTTGGAGGCACTGGACAAGGTCAGCGAGGCTGAAGGTATCCTCTCAAAGCTAAAGGGCATCCACGAGGATGCGATCCGTCAGCTCAAGGACAAGAAGGAGCTGTTTGTTGATGGCCAGAACATCATTAAGTTCGGTAAACACAAGTTTTCTGTTGTCACCGAGGAGCTCGATCTTGTTATTACGCAACGTAGTGGCGAGCAGGGCCTGCACCTTACCGGTACCAATTATTTTGATCCTATCACCGATGAGGATTTTCTTGCCACGCGTGATGTGTGGGACCAAGCCGATATATCCGAGGACCGGGAAGTATATCGCGCGGAATACCTCGCTTATTTAATTTGGCAAAAACTTGAAAAGGAAGGAGTCGGGCGACTTGAGGAAGTGGCGCAGATGTCTTCTGAAGATCGTCTCAAGCTGGTGCAGGATTTCATGGCACCTCGTCTCGTGGAGTCCTACAGCAAGGGTATTCACGATCTGGATGCTGAGAAGATTCTCCTGGCTTTACTTAGCACTCATGAAGCGTTGCAGCTGGCACGGTATCACCCTCGCGTTCGTGCGTGTGCCGCGGTTTATTGGCATAAATTTTGTCAGGAAGAGGATCGCAGGCTTTGGAACGCCAAGCTGGAGGGTTTTGCAACGCGCAACGCATTGTTCCCGGGAGATCCCACGCAGCAGGACTACATCGAAGCCCTGCAGGTGATGTTGGATTCCTTTGTGAAGGATACAAAGCTCTTTCCTGAGGAGGATGTTGAGGCTGCGGGTGAGTATTTGTTTTACGAAATCACCAACGGCACGGACTGGGCCGTCAGTCAGGAGGCAGATAAGCTGTTGAGGGAATTCGTAATGCACCTGGCGCAATCGGGCAGCGAGGACAATTTTGCGAAAGCACAAAAGCCGTTGGAGAATAACCCGAAAAGCCACTACCAACTCCTGTGCGATTGGGTGCGTGGTTTTCTGCTCACGCGTAACGGGGAGAACAAGTATCTCGATGAGGTGGCTGCACTAATTTTTTGTGACCATCATCACGTGCAGGCCGTGGTGAAAGCCTCCACCGAGCAAGTCGTAGAGGATCTGCTAGGTGCACATGATGCAGTACAGAAAGGAACGTATGCATTCGATTACCTTTTATTTCAGGAAAAACTTGGCCGGTTCTCCCGTGAGTCCGTTCCGCGTTTTGAGCAGTACCATCAACTTAGAGTCGAGCTGATTGAACGCGAAAAAGAATTACTGCGCTTGGACGAGTTTAAACCGACAGTATTTTCCGCGTTCGTTCGCAACATGCTCATTGATACCGTTTACCTGCCCCTGGTGGGAGACAACCTAGCCAAGCAGATCGGGGCAACGGGTGACACCAAGCGTACTGACCTAATGGGCTTGCTGCTTCTCATATCACCTCCTGGTTACGGGAAAACCGTTCTGATGGAATATTTGGCAAATCGATTGGGCCTTATTTTCATGAAAATAAACGGCCCGGCCTTGGGGCATGAAGTGACGTCACTGGACCCGGAAGACGCTCCCAATGCGGGAGCACGTGAAGAGGTGATCAAGCTGAATCTTGCGTTGGAGATGGGTAATAACGTGATGATATATGTCGATGATATCCAGCACTGTCATCCGGAATTCCTACAGAAATTCATCTCCCTCTGTGACTCTCAGCGAAAGATCGAGGGCGTTTGGCGGGGTAAGCCAAAAACCTATGACTTGAAGCAGAGGCGCGTAGTGGTGGTGATGGCGGGTAACCCATATACCGAGAGTGGCGAGAAGTTCAAGATTCCCGATATGCTCTCCAACCGTGCCGACACTTATAATCTTGGTGATCTTACTGAGGGCAGCAAGGACGCCTTTATGGCCAGTTATCTGGAAAATGCCGTCACCTCCAATCCTTACTTGCAACCACTGGTGAAGGCGGAACAGAAGGATATTCAGGCCTTCATTCGCATTGCTGAGACCGGTCAGCATGAAGGGGTGGAGTTCCAGGGCAACTTCTCTACAAATGAGAGTGATGATATTATTAATATCTTCAAGAAGCTGGTGTTTTTACGGAATGTGGTGTTGAAGGTGAACCAGTTGTATATCGATAGTGCGGGAATGCAGGACTCCAACCGCACAGAGCCGGCCTTCAAAATGCAGGGTTCATACCGAAATATGAATCGCCTCGCCGAAAAGGTGAATACGATGATGGAGGAGGAGCATTTGATGGAGCTTGTGATTGATCTCTACAACAATGAGAGCCAAACACTTACGACCGGTGCCGAGGATAACATGTTGAAGTTCAAGCAACTCATTGGCGTGATGACTGAGGAGGAGGAGGAGCGTTGGGAGTTGATCAAGGAGAGATTCAGCCGCAACTTATATCTCTCAGGAGGTGGCGACCAAAAGGATCCCGTCAGCCGCATAGAGAGTCAGTTGTCACTTTTCAACAGTGGACTCGATTCCATTGGGAACACATTGAACGAGACGCTTTCCAAGCCACGCACCACCACGTTGGACCTTGGCACAGTCGGTGAGAGTATCGAGGGGTTGCGAGAAACGGTCGCCTCGCACCTTTCAGGACAAGAAGGCGGTGGCCAAACCCAACAGGCCCTTAGTCAAAGCCTAGCTACGTTCCAGACGGCCTTGGAGCAGCAACAATCGCAGTTCAGCGAAAACGCCGCTTCGACCCGGGAATACAACCATCAATTGGCAGATTATCTGGGCAGCAGCCTGCAGGCATTGCAGGAGAATGTCAGTGCTTCACAATCCCATGCACAGTCGGCGCAGATGCAGTCGGCGCTCACGAATATCGGGAATCTCTTTTCCAGCTATCAGGATCGCAATCGTGACCTTCAGGAAAGTCTTGCTGCAGCCCAACCCTCTGAGGTGGTGGTGAATGTGAGCCAGCAAATGGCGGAGGATAGCGATGCTCTCATCCAGCAGATTCTTGCGCAATTGAAGGAGGCCCAGCAACCGCAACAGCAACAACCTCCTCCCGAAAATCCACCGCCTCAAGCGGAGGAATAAGCTCTCCACGGAAAAAGAAAAAAGACCGACTAAAGGTGTGGTCGGCCTTGTTTTGCTAAAAATGTTGGGGGTTAATCCCCGGAGGGGAAGGAGACATCCGGAAATCCGACCAATTTGTCATCTTCAGGGTCCTGTGTGCTGGTTGACACCCTGCGACCAGCTTGCTTCTTCGTCGGAGTTTTTCCTTTGTCGGTGGCGGGTTCTTCACTTTCAACCTCAGCCGCTGTCTCAGTTTCCACCTTGATCTCTGCTGAATCCTCCACAATTTCAGCGAGTTCTTCTTCCTCGGCCTCCTTTTCAGCGCGATACCTATCGGCGAATGAGCTGCTGCTCCCCAGAGACGAACTGCTTGTGAATGAACTTCGACTGGAGGCAAAAGGGCTGCTCGAGGAGGAGCCCAGTGTGCTGGTGGCACCAGTGGTCGCCTTCGCGCTTGCAGCGCTCTTGTCCTCCCAAAGGACGTGTACGGCTGGTACCAGACCCATTTCAATATGCACTTCGCTGAAGGTGAGATCTTTCAAATGCACCTTATCTTCCAGGGCCTCCGCCTTGAATAGGGAGGTCAGCATCGATTTGAGCAGCTTGTTATCCTCGTGTTGTTTGATGAGCCTCTTCTGACTGCGTGATCCGATTTCTGATTCACGCTTTAGAACCGATACTACCTTTGGGTTGAACCCCATTTCCATTTCTACTGCGCGGAGCTTGTAGCCGGCTTCTTTAAATACCACTTCAGCTTTCTGGATCTCCTCGAGGCTCTCCATCATCTTTTCCTCACTATCTGCCTTGAGATCCTCGACGGTATCCTCCACATCGGCACGGATGTCACGGATGGTTTCCGCGCCCTCCTCAATAGCGGCACGAATCTCCTCTGCCTTGGTCTTGTATTTCTCGACTTTCTTTTTCAGGTTCTTGATAAATTCGGCCATGATACTGTCTCCCGGGTTAAGGGTTTACTCGTCGCGCGGGTCTCTGATTCTACAAAAAGGTGGTATTTTGGGAAACCTTTTTCGGCGGCTTTTTCGTTGGCGCAATACGCTCTGCAGTCTACAATGTCCCACCAGCGCCTAAACCCGTTTCCACGGAAGTGTGATCCTTTTTTATGAAAGACCATGAGGTAAAAGCTCTCTTTAAAACCACGCTGGAGGATTTTCAGCTTTCACGCAATGAACGCGGTGAAATTCGAGATCTGCTAGATGTCATCAAGGGCAATGAGCAAAAGCGTGCCCTGTTCCGAAGTATGGCCTTTGATGAGGCTCGCGAGGCGCTGGCCAAGGCTGATGCCGGCCAGCGCTTTCAGGTTGTTGATTGGCTGGAAAATACCGTCAAGGCCCTGCACCCCGCCGAGAACCTTCCCGGTGCAACAAAGGGCGTGGCGACTTCCGCATGGTTTAGCCCTGATGATAATTGCGTGGGCAAGATCAGTGATCTATTTGCCCAGGCCCGTGCCTCGGTGGATATCTGTGTGTTCACCATAACCGACAATCGAATTGTTGAGGCCATTGAGAAAGCCCATCGGCGGCGCGTGCAAATCCGAGTAATCAGCGATGATGACAAGGCAATGGATGCCGGCTCGGATATTGAACGGCTGGATCGAATGGGAATTTCAGTTCGGGTGGATAAGTCCGAACACCATATGCATCACAAGTTTGCCCTCTTTGATAAATGTCAGCTGTTAAACGGCAGCTACAATTGGACCCGTTCCGCCGCGCTGAAGAACGATGAGAATTTCCTAATCACCAGCGACCCCGAACTGCTCAAGGCCTACACCCGCATGTTCGATAAGCTTTGGCGCAATTTCGCCTAACTCATGAGTAAGCCCCGCCATCAGCTTCGTGGCAATGCCTCACGTCCGGGCGAGGATAGGGTTAAATTAAAACTGCGCCTTCCTGCGGACGGCTCTGTGGACCTGGATAAACTCCGGGCAGCTCTTGAAGCCCAACTGCATGGGCAAACCGGACTAATTGTTGAGGAACCGGTGGTTGAGGAACCGGTAGTGGTTGAGCCGGAGCCCGCAGAGGAATCTTCAGAGGCTTGGCCTTGGATCAAGGCCAAGGTCAAGGCCAACCCGTATATTATCGCCGCGCTGAGCTTTGCCCTGTTGGCCTTTGTCGCCGGCATATGGTTGTTGGTACTTGATGCTCGTGGCCAAGTGGGGATCTCCCAACCGCTGCGATGGATCTTAATCGGCTCTGTTGTGGGGTTGGCCGTCACCTTTGCGATCGTGGTGAAGAATCAGTTAACTGCCGAACAAAAGCAGTGGATCCAAACCAGTGTTCCCACGATTGTTTCCCTATTTTCGGCGGTCTTGGCTGCCGTTATGGGAATTATTTATTTGGTGCAGGAGTCCACAAAGGGCGGGACGGGCTCCAGCCTTGTGGCGGGGGTGTTTATTGGCAGTGTAATTGCGTTCTTAGTGTCTTTTGCCTTGGTCATTCGACGCGAGCTGACCATTCCGGATTCTCCAACTTCAAAGGGGTGGATATGGATCAAGAAGAATCCAAAATGGGCTTATATTCCGAGTCTGTGCCTGGCTGGGATCGTTGTCCTTGTACTTTTTGTTCGGGCAATAGAGACCGGAGGTGGGGCGTCCCCGTCGCCAGCAGATGAAGCCAAAGAAATCAACCAGATTGGGACGGAACTGGTTGGGCAAAAAGAGCCAGTTGAAACGCAAATCTCATTTAAGCCTGGAGAAGGTTATAAAGGCCGGTTGGGAATGACTCTTGGAGTTTTTGGCTGCATGGGTTTGGGTTTGTTCCAACTGCGTCGGATAAAGAAGGCGCGTTTTCCCGATGCGGAGTCTTTGCAGTCGGGGGCCAACGCCGCCCATATTGATTTCTGGCCGGGCTTCCGTCATTTTGTAGCCGCCCAGGGAGGATACATTCTGGTAGCTGCCGCGACTGGGGCAATAGTCGGAGTAATAGGGTTTGGTTTAAGAAATGAAATGAATAGCACCGCGCTATATGCATTCCTTTGGACACTGCCTGGTATATTTCTGGCAGGAATGTTGATCTTTGCCTTGGGGTTCTGTGGTATAAATCTCATGCCCGCGCTTGACCTGACTCTTAAGCCCGCAACTGGAGAATCGGCCATCCTACGATTTATGAGGCGTAAAATACCTCATATTATCCTTATGGGTGTCGTGTTGGGCGTGTCTGTTTCCGTTTGGCGGACACAGCTACCCATTGGAGACTGGATTTCGTACTGGATTAAGTGGACCTTGGGTATTGGGTTGGCTGTGGCGGCATACTGGAAATGGGGCAAGCTCCACCAAACAGTGAAAAACGTCCAGCCCTTGCCGGTACACACTCGGAAGAAGCTGGGTCATGTGATGATTTTCAATCTGCCCCTGGTGGCGGGACTCACATTACCGATTGCCTTTGGGATTCCATTGGTTAGTGGAATCCACTGGTTTCATGTTGGGTGGATTGCCCCACTGACAGGCCTTGGTATTTTTATTGGAATGGGTATGCTTATGAATTTTCCGCGTCTGCTACGGCATTGGTTGGAAATTATTTTCTTTCCCGGAATCGTGGCCTTTATTTGTTGGATCCCTTGGGATAATTCATTTTGGTATGTGTTTGCCGTGCTCACGACCTTGTTTGCATTCGGAAAGGTGATGGTCCAGCATAAGGATACCGAGAGCGGATCGTTGCTCGTCTTTCCACAAGATCCCAATCGTGGGTATAGCCCCGTGTTGAATCCCAAGGCCAACGGATTGGAAATTCGCTGGAGTGGCATGGTTGCAGTGATGTCATTTGTCCTGATTACATTAGCTGCAGCTGGAACCTGGATCTGGAGTGGTGAGCCAATTGAATTTAAGGGTTTGGCGAAGCCAATTGCGCTAACATTGACCATATTAGCTCCATTCATCGTTATCCCAACATGGTTTAATTTTATCCTTGGGAAGCTTGAAAAGGAAAAGCTCCAGTCAGATAAAACTTAACGGTTTGGTTTCTTCATCTGCTCTTCAAAATCCTTGTGCGTCCTTTTTTGCATCCGTTTTATGAATGAATAAAACTTTAGACTGCACAATTGACCTACTCGAATAGACTTGCTGCCGGGCACCTCTAATATAATAGTCTCCTGTCGTATGGGAGTTGGTTACCATCTTGGGGTATCCCTTATTTTGCTGCTGCCACTTGCTGTTGAGGCGGCGGTAAAGATATCGCAGCACGATGCCATCCCGGTATTGCTGCGCCGTTGTGTGATGTGTCACGGTCAGGATGCCAAGGAGGGGGGACTAGATCTTCGCACCAAGTCCTCGATGATCAAGGGAGAGGCGTTCGTTTCCGGCAAGCCCGATGAGAGCGCGATGATCAAGCGCATTACCTCCCGCCAATGTCCGCCGGATAAAAATATCAGCATGGCTGGTATCGAGCGCATGAGCAACCGAGAGCTACAAACTCTTCGGGATTGGATCACAGCAGGGGCACCAGAGGTGCGACAGAGTTTCAAATCGAGGGTGATCGATCCTGAATCCAGAAAACACTGGTCTTTCCTGCCGCCAAAACGCCCAGTTGTTCCTCGAGTGAAGATGCAAAAAGCTGTGAGCAACCCGCTGGATGCATTTTTGCTGGATAAACTGGAGGCAAAAGGGATGCATTATTCGGAGCAGGCCGGAAAGCTCACCATGCTTCGGCGTGTTAGCTACGATCTCACCGGGCTGCCGCCGACGTTGGGCGAGATGGAGGAGTTTATGAAGGATAAGAGTCCGGGAGCCTGGGGGAAGGTTGTGGACCGCCTTCTAGCTTCACCGGCTTATGGGGTGCGTTGGGGTCGGCATTGGATGGACATGGCGGGTTACGCTGATTCGGAAGGCAAACGCAATGCGGACATGATTCGTAATTATGCTTGGAAGTACCGTGATTATGTCATCAAAGCATTCAATAATGACAAACCTTACAACGAGTTTTTGGTTGAGCAAATCGCCGGTGATGAGTTGGTGGACTATGCAAACGCGGATGCAGTAGATGAAAACGTAATTGAAAAGTTGGTTGCAACCGGCTTTCTCCGAATGGCCCCCGATGGAACCAGTGCCAACCCGGTGAATCGTGTAGAGGACCGGCTCGAGGTGATTAGCGATGAACTTCAGATTCTGTCTGGCGGTGTGCTTGGTTTAACAATGGATTGTGCAAGGTGCCATGACCATAAATACGATCCCATTAGTCAACGTGATTATTATTCTTTTGCTGCCATTTTTAAGGCGGCATATGACGAATACAATTGGCTTACGCCTCAGCCCTTCCAAAATCAGTGGGCCGGCAGTACCCGTCGACATTTGCCGGTTGCCTTGCCGGCGGAAAGAAAGGCGGTTGAGGCTCACAATGAAAAGATTGATGGAGAACTGTTGCCGCTGGATGAAAAGTTTAAATCGGCCAAAGGGCAGCAACGCAAGGATCTGAAGAAAAAAATCGATGAGCTAAAGACAAAGAAGAAAACGATGCCTCTTATTCGCGCCTTGTGGGATCGAGGGCAATCTTCACCGACCTATGTAAATTTGAGGGGGAATCTTGGGAGCCCGGGAGCTTTAGTAAAGCCGGCCATTCCCAGTGTGTTTTCGGATCAACCGTTCACGCCGGCCCAGGCAGTCGGGAAAAATAAAACGGGTAATCGTTTGGCGCTCGCTCACTGGATGACTCGACCCAATCATCCGTTGACTGCACGCGTATGGGTGAACCGTGTTTGGAAACATCATTTTGGCAGAGGGATTGTTTCCAGCCTCGACAACTTTGGTAAACTGGGGGCAGTTCCCACCCATCCGGAATTACTCGACTGGATGGCGATGGAGTTGGTGGAAAATAAATGGAGAACCAAACACTTGCACCGGCTTATTTGTACCAGCACCGCTTACCGGCAATCCTCAATTAAAACCAAAACAGATGCATCGAAGGATCCTGATAATATATTGCTTTCACGTATGCCCATGCGGCGACTGGATGCGGAGGAGTTGCACGATGGGCTTCTTGCAATTTCTGGACGCCTGAATATGCGAATGGGAGGGGAACCTGATGCGGTGCAGGTTTATGGGCGAAACTATATTACGGGTAAACCTGGGGATGGAGGGTGGCGGCGCAGTGTCTTTATTCGTCAACGACGAATCCACACGATGACTCTCCTTGAAACATTCGATTTACCTACTATGAATCCTAATTGTGTTGCTCGGGTGAATTCCACAGTGGTGCAGCAGCCTTTGTATTTGCTGCATGACAAGGTGATCCATGGGTTGGCCCGCAAGCTGGCATCTCAGATCCAAAAGGAGGCGCAAGGTATTGAGCCGGCTATTCGGTTGGCTTATCGTAAGATTGTTAATCGCCCCCCAACCGGGAAAGAGATTGAAGGGATGGTTGAATCCATGCGCCAGCTGGAACGTCAATTTGCGGTAGCCAATGAGACGGGGCAACGGAACAAGGCATTGTCGGCGGTGTGCCACGCACTATTTAATTCAGCGGCATTTTTATACGTGGACTAGGAAATGAACTTAAACCCGATCAATAGAAGGACGTTTTTTGATCGTGTAAGTGATGGCTTATATGGAATCGGATTGTCATCACTGTTGATTCAGGATTTATACGGCGAAAAGTCTCATCACAGAACGGCTTTGCCTACCAACACCAAGCCACGCAAGCCACATTTTGCGCCCAAGGCCAGGGCAGTTATTCAATTTTGCATGCAGGGTGGGCCATCACAAGTGGACCTTTTTGACCCGAAGCCTGCGCTGGAAAAGTATCACGGTAAGGATGCCCCGGAGGAATTTACCAAGGTAGCTCCGGCGGGTCGGAGCATGAAAGGGAAAGTCATGCGCAGTCACTGGAAGTTTGCACAATACGGGCAGAGCGGAGCATGGGTAAGTGAGTTACTGCCTCACACGGCAAAAGAGATTGATCAAATTGCGATTATCCGGTCGATGTTCAATGTGCATGAGAACCATGAGCCGGCCTGTTATAAATGGCAGAGCGGGGAAACTTTCCCTGGCCATCCAACAATGGGTGCGTGGATTACTTATGGTTTGGGTAGCGTGAACCAGAATCTTCCGGCCTACGTGGTGTTGGCTGATCCCAATAACAAATTTGCAGTGAATGGCGTTGAGAACTGGATGAGCGGGTATCTTCCTCCGCTTTTTCAAGGCACCTCGATCAAGAGCGAAGGCACGCCGATGCTGCACCTCAAGCCGGATTATGAGGAGCCAGCTGGTGTGACCGCGGCCAAACGCAATTTGATTAATGCGTTGGATTCCTTTCACAAAGCCAAGCGGCCAAACCAACCTGTTCTGGATTCACGGATTGCGAACTATCAGATGGCCGCACGTATGCAGGTGGAGGCGACTGAGGCGCTGGATGTATTGCGGGAAAAAGAGGACACGCGCGCAATGTATGGCATCGGTGAGAAGGAAACTGATAACTTTGGCAAGCGCTGTCTGATGGCGCGCCGGCTGGTTGAGCGAGGAGTGCGTTTTGTGCAAATTTATCCTCAGGGCCAGAAGTGGGATAATCATAGTGACATCAAGACCTCGCTTCCAGCTGCTTGTAAGGAATCAGATAAACCTTGCGCAGCACTCCTTCGTGATCTGCGTCAACGTGGTTTACTCGACGACGTGCTGGTGCTTTGGGGGGGAGAGTTCGGGCGCCTGCCAATGGCTCAAGGTGATTATTCTAAAGCTGGGCGCGACCATGGACCAAGCGGCTTTACCAACTGGATGGCTGGCGGGGGAGTGAAGGGTGGTGTGGTATACGGAGAGACTGATGATATTGGCTTTGGCGCGGTGAAGGACCGGGTGAGCATTCAGGATTGGCATGCCACTATATTACATCTACTGGGTATGAATCATGAGAAGCTCTATTTTGACCGCAATGGTTTGCATGAGCGTCTTACCCATACTCATCCCACACGTGTGGTGAAGGAAATTCTGACTTAGGTTACTTTCTTTCGAAACAGACCACGCGTCCATCGGTCAGTGAAATGAGGATACGTCCGGATTTGTCGATGGCAGCACCACCTTTGATGGGTTTGGCAGGAAGTTTTTCAGTCCAGATATCCTTGCCGGTTTTCAAATCAATGATGGCGACAAAGGGCTCCCTGTTTGTGCCGGAGTCACCCACTCCAAGGAGTCGGCCTTTACCGACAATAAACCCTGCGAAGCGGCGGGATTGTGCGTCTCGCCAAAGCACTTTCCTTTGGGGGCCTCCACGGCGCGCGTTCCAGCGTGCGCGTTCCTTTGCGATCTTGGGGACATTGGATGGTAACGGAGCGAGTGCGTGGAGGTAATTAAATTTGTTACCCTCATAGCTAGCATCAAAAACTAGTTCGCTGCCATCAGCTGTCTTGTGTTCTAGAGATATGTAGTTGCCGTACTCTGGGTAGTAGGGATAAAAGGCCGTGCGAAAACCGGAACTCACATTCTCCAGTGGTGTATTGAGGCATTTGCCATCTTCAGGGTTGAATTGCGCCACTTCCTGTACTCCTCCACCGAGGAAGCAAAGGTTGCCATTTTGCATGAACAAACTGCCCTGCATACTCACACCGCTGTTTACCTTTTCGTTGATGGAGCCGCTGGCATCGTTATGCCACTTGAGTTTTCCGGTGATAGCGTCCAGCGCGACGACGTGGGTGCCATCGTAATGTGCGATGCCCGCAGCGGCATAGACTGTACCGTTCTCAACGAGTACACCGCCGGCAACCGGCCAGGTGGAGATGAGTTTACCGAATACTGCGATCCAGCGCTCGGTCGGGGCCACGCGGTAACTCCATAATTTCCGTCCGGTGGCTGCCTCATGCGCATAGACGCGACCATCGGCACTGCCTGTATAGACGCGACCATCGGCGACAGCTGGCGGAAAATAAATTGCTCCACCAGTGTACGCCTGCCACTTCGTCTTGCCTTGGTTGTCCAGCGCGCGGAGCACACCGCTACGGTTAGCGATGAATGTGAGGCCGCTGGCAGTGACTGGGGCAGTAGGCATAGTTCCCATGGAGGGTTTAAAGGTCCAGTCTTGTTTGATTTTTGCAGGCAGTGTGAGGGAGGTAGTGGCGGTACGGCGGTTGTTGCCTTGATAAACAGTCCAATCATTCTTGTCGGCTTTTAATCTGGTGGCATTATTAATATTCCCTTCCCCCGCTTCAAATTGTGGCCGGGCACTTCCAGGGCTGGCTAGTTGATCACCAGCGGCAGTCAGGCTGATGTGGCCATAGAGTGAAAGCTGACATCCACACATCCACGGTCCCCAGAAGAGGTTCCCATCGGAAATAATGACCCCATCCTGGCACGGCGGTCTCATGGGCGCGATGTGTTGGGCGGTATTACTTGGTACATCCATGCGAACAGTGCCGCCACTGGCGCGGAAGAAAACACTATCAATGCTGCCGGTGGCGCGCGTGCAGGCGCGTCTCCACGGCATCTCGCTTTTGACATTGCCGGTGGTATAGTCGAGCACCATGCCTCCTTTCGAACGTTGAGAGCCAGCCGCATACACTCCATCATCGCGCAGCACAAGCTGCACGTTACCACCATCTTTCTTTTGCCAAAGAAGCCGACCATCCCTGGTGGAGGCGCACACTAGGTTCGGGCGGACTGGGCCGGCAAAGAAAATCTCGCTCGAGGTGCACTTGATATAAGTGGTTGTTGAATAGCCGGTAATATAAAGCTGTGCGCGCGCATGCGGCGCGATGGCTTCCAGTAGTTCCTTGGAGTCGTTTTTCCAGATCGACTTACCTTGGGTGTCTATAGAGGCAAGAAAGTTTCCGGGACTATAATAATATATTTTACCATTGCGCATGCACACGCCACGGGCGTCGATGTATTCCTTCTCGTTATGCTGCCACTTGATTTTCTTGGTTTTAAGGTCGATCGCCACAAGCGTGCGCCCATAGCCGAAGTTGGTCTTTGGGTTCTTGTAATCATGGCCTTCCCACATGCCCCACGGCCAGTGCCCAAGGCCGGGCTTATCTGATGGCACGGTTTTCACGGGAATTTCTTTAGAGCCGACAAGTGCGTAAAGGGTGCCATCCACCATGGCCATCCATTTCCAAGTGGGGCCATCACCGGTGCCCTCAGGGATAACTATTTCATCGCGGATTTCACCCGTGAGTGCATCGATGATTTTACACGATTCGTTATCGGCCATGTACAGTGTGTCAGGTGTGGCCACCATTGTGTTTCGGTGAATCATGAATCCAGGGTTAAGCTTGCGTTTCCAATGAATGATACCGTTGTGTGCGCTGGTACAAATTAGTGTATTGAGCATCACATTTTGATTGGCCTTATGCGCGATGTGGCCAAAGGCACGATACACACGTCCTCCAGCCGCTACCGTGATCTGTGGCATGGGGCTGAACTTTGGTGCCTGGATGAACTGCGTGAGGTAGGGCGCGCGCGCCACTTGATCGGTCGATTGTGGATTGTTGTCCGGGCGGTGAAATGGGTGGCTCCAGGAATCTGTACCTTTGATCGCTGGCTTGATAATTTTTTTGTCTCCCAGAAGTGCCTCTCCTCCCGGCCTTAACACGCGCAAGAGTTCCTGTTTTTTCACGCCAAGCACCACGGCCAAGTCCACCATGTTGTTGCCCAGACAGATCCGATCCAATTGACTTTGCTCAACAAATACCTGTTCACCCAAGAGTCCCGCCTTGTTTGCTGCCCTACGCACGGCTAGCACTTGTGCAGCATCGGGAGACTGGAAATAAATTGTGAACTTTGTGTCTTTTCCCAAGGCTACCACCTTTCCTGCTGCATTGGGCACGATCTTACCGGCGACCAGAACAATTCCACGTTTCTGCTTTGATTGCTTCAGATCGGCGAGGTCTACGCCGAAACTCAACTGCGGTGAGAAAAGAAAAATATAAGTGAATGAGAGGGAGAGAACAATTTTCATAAATAATCCGTGGTTTGGTGGGACCAGTTATCCATTATGGGCCGTTGGGCAACAGACGCAACCCCAAGCTGGGGGATGACTGATATCTAGGATTTCTTCAATAACTCATGAATCACCCGCCCATCGCTGAGCGCCATGGGTCGGCCGATAGGGGTCATCATTTCCTTGTCGTATTCGATGCCCAGAGCGTGCAATACCGTGCTGTGGATGTCGGCGACCTGGATGGGATCCGTAGGTTGCTCATTTTTTCCGGTAGGATCCGTGGCACCATGGATGTGGCCGGCACGAAAGCCACCACCGGCCAATGCTAGAGAAAATCCGGTCGGCCAGTGATCACGTCCACTGGCTGCATTGATCTTGGGAGTGCGGCCGAATTCGCCGGCGCAGATGACGATGGTTTGATCAAGCATTTTTCGGGTGCGCAGCTCGCGGATCAGCGCGGCGAAGGCAGGATCGAGAACGGCATTTTGCCGAGTATGGGACTCGTGATTGTTGGCGTGGGTGTCCCAGCCCTGCAATGTGACCTCTACGCAACGGACGCCGGCGTTGATCAGTTGGATGGCTGCCAGGCAGCCGCGTCCAAATTGTGAGTCTCCAAAGGTCGCGCGCGTTTGTGCCGAGGCCTGATTTACGTCAAAGGCCTTAAGCTGTTTGGAGTTCATCATTCTCAAGGCTTTTTGAATGGTGACATTGTGCAGCGTTGTCTTGGTGTCAAGATTTGCCCGGCGGCCACGTGCGAATGATTGCTCTACTTTCTTCAATGCCTTTAATCGGTTGTCCATCCGCTCGGAATTTACCTGCGCGCTAATGTTTCCTGCGCGTCCTTTGGTATTGTAAAGTTTAAAGGCGTCCAGATTGGCACCTAGATATCCGCCGCGTGCGGGCCATTGACCGGGTAGAATCGAGATGTGTCGGGGGATGTCTACTTCGGCTTCAGGCAGCTCGTGGCAGACCACCGCCCCGATTGACGGATGAACCAGCGTTGGATCCGGACGGTACCCGGTCTTGACGTTGTAGGTTGCGCGTTCATGGTCGCCTTCCTTGCTGACCATTGAACGTACGATCGTCAGCTCATTCATTAGCTCGGCTACGCGCGGCAAGTCCTCGGCAAATTGTACTCCCTTGACCGAAGTATTTATGGCCCCCGTGCCTCCAGCAATTTTTTTGCCGGGGTGGGGGTCAAAAGTTTCCAACTGGCTTGGGCCGCCAGCCATCCACAATAGGATCACCGACTTGGCCTGAGCGGGTGTGGGCGTTTTTTCCTGTGCACGCCCAAGCCAATGAGCCACTGGAGTGAGCCACGCCAGTCCACCAAGACCAGTTGTACTCAGCAGTGTGCGCCGCGAGATGTGGCTAGAACTGCCGCAGTAGCTTTCTGAATAGTTCATATCAGTGATTCCAGGAAAACTCCGTTGAATTAATGAGAGCCCAGTAGAGATCCTCCTGTTTTGCCTTACGGTTCAGGAAACCTTTTTGGGACAGCGTTTGGACAAAGTAGGTAGCTTCTTCTGGGGTAGGTCGGCGGCTCAGTACAGCTAGATAGGTGGCCTCTACCACCTTCGCATCGTTGGGCGCGGTGGCCAGAATACGTGTGGCAGCATTGGCCACCAAATTGTCTTTAATTCGTTCATGGACCAATTCTCCATTCATCATCAATAGTCTTTGGGGGATAGTCCCCCCTTGGATATAAAACTCATCCTCGCCGATATCGCCATAGCGTTTGATGAAATCTCCCTGCTGGAAAGCTCGGCTCAATCGGAAGATAATGTGCGAATCTGTGTCGATGGCCTTAAGTGAGGCAGCTTGGAGAATGCTGCCAGCTACTTGCTCGGGGCGCAGTCTGGAGAGTGCGAAGGCGGCCCAGTGTTTCTCTTGCTCCAGGGTTGGCACGGAAAGGGCTGCGGGCACCTTGCTATCAAGGCCGAAGACGCGCGTGGCGGCGATCACGCGAATCAGGCGCTGGAGATCGAATTTGTGAATTATGAAATCGTCGGCCAGCGTCTCGAGCCCGGGCGGGTAGGGGTTCTCGAGGGAGTCTTTCAGAGGGATTTCATCGATCGGCTCAACCAATGGCCGGCCAAACATCAACGCCCAAACGCGGTTGACTGTGGCGCGAGCAAAGGCGCGGTTTTCTGAGTGCGTAATCCATTGAGCCAAACGATCACGCGGCCGACCATCCGCAGGCAGCAACTCGTACTGAAAGGGAACGATCGCCGGTACTTTTACCGGGTTACTTTGGCGACGGTACTTGAATTCGTAGGGCTTGTCTGTTTCACGAACGCCGGAGATGGCCATGTCGGTACCAGCGAAGAACGAGGCGAGTTGGTGAAAATCCTTTTGCTTCCAATCGTCGCCAAGATAGTCATCGTGACATTGGACGCAGTCGATGCGCACGCCAAGGAACGCCCTTGTTACTCGCGCGGCCAGCTTCATCTCATCGGGATCATTCTCTTCCTTGTTTTGATCGACCGTCACGGTGACAAAGTTAACCTCTGGATTGTTGGTCCAGAGTCCCTCAGCGGTGATCAGTGATCGCACAATTTGATCGTAGGGTCGGTTTGCCTGGAACTCATCGGCAAGCCAACTGACGAAGCGTCGTCGGCGATAAATTATGAACGGTCCGTTCTCTACTCCGACATAGGCGCGGGCAAAGCGTTCGGCGAGGTAATCACTCATGCGCCGGTCCTCGAAGAGATAGCTGAGCCACCATTGGATGCGTTCCTCAGACGGTTGAGTCTCGAGAGCGCGGATTTCTTGAAGGGAAGGAATTGTTCCGGTCAATCCGAGCGAAAGTCGTCGGATTAGTATTAAGTCATCGACCAGTGGTACCGGTTCCACACCTTTCTTTTTCCATTCTTCGGCAAACTCTTCATCAACTAAATCGACGATTGTACGAAACCCGGCTTGATTGTAGTGACTCGCCCGGTGCCCCGTGGGTGGTGTCAGCGCGTCGGATTGCAATAGGTTGGAAACCACCGCGCCCGCGCCCGCAAGGCAGACCACCGCGAAGAGCAGGTTGCGCTGCCATCGCGGTGAGGCTATCTTTTCGAGGGCCATTGACGTATGTAATTATACCCCGATGAATACGCCGGAGCAAGATGAACTGTTTCAGTCGGCCGAAACAAAGGCCGAGCCGCCGGTGCTCGAGGTGCCTCCTGTTTTGGCATCGCGCCGGTCGCTTCCTTTGCGAATTGGTCACGGCATCTATTCGGCCATCGGCTGGATCTTTGGGATAATGAGCTTGATCGGCGGCTTGGCCGTCATCTCGGTAATCCCCGTGGTCAACCTGATCAGCCTTGGCTACCTACTGCACGTTAGCGGCACCATCGCGCGTACTGGCCGGCTGCGCGATGGCTTCATCGGTGTGCGCAAGGCCGGGCGCTTGGGTGGTGTTATTCTGGGCATTTGGCTGGTGCTGTGGCCGGCGCGTTTGCTTGCCGCCCTGCGTGACTCAGCGGTGATCGTGGACCCCGAGCGTGTGGGCGGCTGGAGCGTGTGGTTATGGATCGTCACCACGCTTACCTGCCTGTTCATAGTCTTGGGGAGCTGGTTGCTGCTCGGAGCACCAAAAAAATTCACCCACGCTCGGGATGCAATCTG
>CBFHWX010000043.1:0-21841 GCA_965659445.1 Limisphaerales bacterium
CCGGCAAACAGGACCATCACAGACTCGCGGCAATTCCCGGCCCGGAGCTTCTCGTGAAAAGTGATGATAAAATGTTACGGTGCCGAACAATTCGGCCAAAGGAATCTTCAGCTCACTCGAAACAGAGCGCAAAGCTTCCTTGGTAAGATAACCATCACGATCGTGAAAAGCATGGAGCAGCGGAAGTAATGGTGCCGGCTCATTCCGCCATTGATCAATCAAGACGAGGTCTGTCGAAGCACTCACGGAGTGGCCTTCGCCGGTTGTTGCAACAATATCTCAATAGCCTTATCAAGCTGTGGATCTTTCCCGGAAACCCATTCTTCGGGTGTTAACCAGATTTGAATATCAGGTTTTTCACCATTGTTTTCCATGTTAGTTTCATCTAGTCGAAAAACGCCTTTGCCGGGAATGCGTGCTCGTGTTCCGTCAGTGAGTGTGAAGGATGAAGTCCAAATAACATAACCTGGGGTTGGCATGCCGACAATCTTGGCTAGCCCGCGCTGGCGCATTGCGTAGGGAAACATTTCACCATTGGAATAGCTGTGTTCGTTCATTAATACGATGATGGGCTTGTTCCATGCCCGACTGGGTGCGATTTCCGGCTTTCGATCGCGGGACTTGTAGATGCCGTGAGGCTTGCGCTCAAGCCAGTCGATTAAGGTATCTGAAATATTTCCGCCCTTATTAAACCGAACATCAAATATCATTGCTTCCTTGCCTAAGATGTATTCGTAAGCTTCGCGCTCGAATTTCTTTTGATCTGTGCTGCCCATGGCGGATAAATGCAGATAGCCAATAATATTTTTTGACCTTTTTTCCACAACCTGTCGACTGTGGTCCACCCAATTGTTGTATTGGAGCTGTGACCATTCAGTACTGGAAAGAAGTTTGTATTTTATGCTCCTCGCATCTTTCGCCTCGGGTTTATCGTTTACAGTAAACTCAACATATCGGCTACTTTTACCATTAAGCATATCGTAAAGAGTTTCGTTTGAGGAAACTGGGTTCTTGTCAATGCTCAGAATATACTCTCCCGGTTTAATGCGGGTTTTTTTGTATGAGCCAGGAGCGCGGGCTGGAACATCTTTTACTTTTAGGCCTAAACCTTTGTGTTCGTAATCAATAGTGAACCCTAAATGAGGAGTGCTTACCGTGGGAGAACCGGATGCGGTTGGCCTTAACTCTGAATGAGAGGCATCCAGCTCACCGACCATCATTTGCAATAAAACTGAGAATTCGTCATTAGTATCTACACTGCGCAAACGGCCTAGATATTTGTCACGAATAGCTCCCCAGTTACGGCCATGAAAGTTTGCATCGTAAAATCGGTGGTGATAGGTCTTCCAAAATTGGTATAAAGCTGCCGTTCTTTGTGCGAACACGTCCTTCACCCAATCCGCAGTGAAGGTAATCTTCTGTTCAGCAGCACTATCGAGCTTCATCTTGTACATTGTCCCGCTTTTGATGAAGTTAGCATCCCGACCATTTGTTGAAATCCGCAAGGCTACACGCCCTCCATCACTGTTCATTTTTTTAACTTCTCGGCCATTATAAGAAACACGATAAACATTGCCGGATGAAAGGAAGTAAATCTTTCCGTCTCTAGCAATGGTAAGATCAGACGAAGGGTTGGTGGAGGTGATTTTTTGGATACGTTTTGAAATATCGGAAAAATCAATTTTGACCTCAACTGGCTTGGTGGGTTTTATAAAAATTTCGTCTGTATCCAATGACCGGTATTCTGCGGGCAAAAGAGCGACACGGTAAAGGCCGTCTCCGGAACGATCACTTTGGAAATATAGATATTTCCCTTCCGGTGACCATGTGGGCTGACTGTGGTAGGCATTAAGTTCCGTGATGTTTTTTGCTTCACCGCCCTCAGCAGGGATTACCCAAATATTATATGACTCACTACCAGTACGGGTGGTGTAGGCAATCCACTTCATGTCTGGCGACCACTCATAATCAATACCCCCTCGCCCCCGAATGTGAATACCAGGCAGGTTAATGATGCGCTTGACTTTTTCATCAACCAAAGTGAATCGGTGTAGGCCGCCGTTCGGTCCAGCCATCCAAAAAAAGAGGTGTTTCCCGTCAGGTGAAATCCTCAGCCGCACGATGGTTTCATCCCGTTTCAATAAAGGCCGTTGGGTTTTCTTTTCGAGGTCATATTCAAAAATACGTGTGTTGCCTTCACGATCGGATGTAAAATAGATTTTCTTTCCATCAAGAGCCCATGAAAAATCTGAATCATCGCCTGCCCAAGTTGTTAGTTGGGTAGCTATTTCATCTCGAGATTTTTCGACACCTGTTGCTTTGGAGGTTTTGACAGTCCAAATATCTCCGTTGAGCCCGAACATCATGGTCTTTCCATCCGGTGATGGTTCGGCCTCAGTAACACCACTTGTAGATTTTTGAATTTCTCTTGAATTCTTTTTCTCATCTACATTGACTAATAGTTGAATGCGATGTGGCTTTTTGTTGCCCTTTTCTAACAGCCACAGACCATCCAAATGTTCAAATGCAATTGTACTGCTTTTTGTTGCCACTGTGGGATATCGAACTGAATCCTCGCTGAAATGTGTGAGTTGTTTTAGGCTGCCTTTTAAATCTGAGAGCCAGAGATTGGGAGCGCGTTTGCTGTTGTCTTTAAATTTCACTGATTTTTCACTTAGAATCCCCAGGGTGGGCGTTGCTTGGTCGGTAGTCACTGTGAGGATACTCTTTCCATCTGGCATAAATTGGGCGAAAAGAAACTGACGTTCATCCCCTAATAATTTCGAACGTTTGTTTTCTTTAAGATCGTACAACCAAATTTGTGCTGCAGCTGAGCCTCGGTATCGAGGTCGGTACCAGGGCATTCCGTAACGGCCATAAATCATTTTGTTGCCATCAGGTGACCAACGTGGATAACGCATGGAGGCATAATCCTTACAAATTAATTTAGTCTTAAAAGTTCCAGCATTAACTGCGAAAATTCCGTAATCAGGGCTGTCACGGCGAGCAGAGAAGGAAATATGCTGACCATCGGGGCTCCAGCCAAATGGCAGCTCGTGTCCTGAATGCCAGGTGAGTTGTCGAGGTTTCCCTCCTTCTGATGGCATTATGAAAATATCCCAATTTCCATTTCGCTTACTGCCGAAAGCAATCCATTTTCCGTCCGGAGAAAAAACAGGATAAGCATCGTACGCTAGATGGAATGTTAAGGGGCGAGCCCGACCACCGGAGGACTTGACGGTCCAAACGTCGCCCCGATAAACAAAAGTCATTTGCTTGCCATCCGGGCTAAGAGCAGGGTGTCGCGCACCTGAGATCGGCTTGGGGGTTGGTTTAGGCAGTTGTGCCTTTACATTAACTATCGTAATGACTACCGCACACAGGGTAAGCAGGCGATTCATGGGCGGTTTATTTACCGAGAAAATTTCGGAAAAGCAATGGATTAACCTAAAGAGTATCATCCTTCTGCATCGTGGTGCCATTTTTGTAATTCCACGATATTGCCTTCTGGATCTGTCATATATATGAGAGTCAACTTCCCAGCCTCAGCAATATCAATAGTAACCAATTCTCCATAATCACTGCCCCCGAGCTCTTTGATTTGAGCTCTCTTTTCTTCGACATCATCAACTTCAAAAGCCAGATGCGCAAAGCCAGGTCGGTTTAAGGACTTGGGAGCATCTTTTTCATTTCTCTCGAAAGTAAAGATCTCGATGGTTGGGCCATTATCACCGTGACCAGGTACTTGCAGATGGCGACCTTGTATTCGCATCCCAGGCATACCAGTCAGGGCGTCAATGTGGGGGCCGTGGTGATCTCGCTCACTGCTCCATGGCTTACACTCAAACACTTGTTCGTAGAATTTAGAGAGATTTCGCCAATTGTTGGCGATGATGTTGATGTGGGCGTATCGCGTGGCCATTTCGGAAGTTAACTAATCACCTCGATAAACACAACGCGCATTGCAGGTCTCCGCAACGTCAATGGCATTTAATAACGGCAGGCGAGGTTTAAGTTCGTTCCAAATCCAGCGCGCAATGTTTTCGCTGGTGGGGTTCTCGAGGCCTTCAATCTCATTCAAATGGTGATGATCCAATTGTTTCAAGATAGGTTTAAACGCTTCCCCAATCTCCGCGTAATCCATCAGCCATCCCAGACGTTCATCGCATTCGCCAGCTAACACTAACTCAACCTTGAAACTGTGCCCGTGAAGGCGATTGCATTTGTGGTCGGTCGGTAAATTTGGCAGCGAGTGTGCTGCTTCAAATTGAAATGTTTTGTGTAATTCGACATTCATATTATTGCTCCCAGTCTGTCCAGGTCACTAAATCCCCCAATGTCGGGCGTCCGTCATGTCGCCATCCCAATGGTGGATTTTGCATCTGACCAACCGGGCACACGCGCGTCACTCCCCAATGAGCCAGAGCATTGACCATGTCATCCGCATCATTTTTTGGCGCGGCCAATGCGACTGTTGAAACCTGTCCGCGTACCATTTCAGTTACTCTCAACATTTCATCAAAATCGGTCACCGATTTGACGTGAATGAAGCGGTTCAGGCAAGAGGAAGTAAAAAGTGGGTCCTCTTCAAACACAACAGTCCAACTGGTACATCCCACACTTTTCCATTGTCGCACATCACCCGCGTTTGCGGCGCGCAACTCGTAAAAATCTCGCCGATGTGAAATAGAAGCTGCATCTTCCATTGATATATCACCGCGTGGTTCTTCCTGATCAAGGAGGGCGATCTCTTCAGCCAACATCTCGGCGAATATCTCGGGTCGGATCGCACCATTTTTTTCAAGATAAAATAATTGTGGGGATAAACATCCGAGTTGGTTCCAAGTGGTCACATCCTGTGCGGCCTTTTTAGCCAAATTGCGAGCCATGGCGCGCGAGAGCATGTCGCGATGAATATACCCAAAACTAACTCGATGGCCGTGACCAATGAACCGCGTCCCTCCGAGTAATCTAAATTGTATTTGCTTCAGTGTTTCATCCTGACCGGTGGCGGTTACGCAATCGGCTTCATCAAAGAGGGCAGATTCAAGCGGATGCTCACCCCCGGGCCACATTGCCAGTTCCAAGCATGCCCCGAGTTTTGAGTGCGCGTCGTACAATGAATGAGCGAACAGCCTCGGTATGAAATCTGCGCCTTTCGCGCATTTTACAAATTGAGCAGAGCCCACCAGTAATCCGTGAATCATACTCATCAACGTGGGGCAGGGGAGATTGCCAGCCGTGATATGCCCGATGAGTTCCGGTCCTCGCACCATGGATGTCCGATTATCGGCGCGTTCCTCGGGAGTCCCTAATGGACCATCCAGTCGGCGATGATCCCCGAAATCTTGTGCTATTAGATTGTATAGGCTCTCCTGGGTTATCCGTCCAAAAAATTGATCCAACCCCCGCGCCAAACTTGGTTTTGAAAATCCAGCTTTATCCTGGCTGTAATTTAGTGCGATTTTCCGAAATGGGAAAAGATCGTCACGCCAATTATCAGCAAGTTGCCCGATAAGAGTCACCACTTGTTCTATGGATATATCCCGCAGATATTGGATGCGGTTGCGTTTCAATTGTCTACATGCTTCCGTGATAATTCCGGGCGTCAACTGTGACTCGGGTTGAGTGTCCAAGAGGAAATAGTTGGGGAGATCATCCATCATTATACTTCGCTCAAAGTTAATGAACAGCCGCGTGGATTTGCATGTGTTGATCGGCCGATCAATTCAAATCCATCGCCGCGGCGAATTGCCAAATCTTGAGTCTGTACTCCAATGACTGATCGAATATTTGAAAGATCGTAAATACGCAACAAGCCGGTCTCGCCATCTCCAATTAAATCACCCGTATTTGCATTGATGATTTGAGCACGCGCCCAACTTGGAAAACAAAAACATCGGTCGAAGCCACTGCCGGCAACCGTGTCGTAAGCTTGGGAGCCCAATTCGCACATGCCGTATTCACAGACAATCCAGTCCGGGGGAATTCCAAGTTTTTTTGAAATCATACCATGCAGTTCCGTCTTGGGTATTTCTCGCGAACGTCCTTTGTATCCACCAGTTTCCATGACACGTGAACCTTCAGGGAGATGAAATTTTTCAGTCAATTCATCAAGCCAGTGCACGAATGAAAACGCTGGACCAATAACAATGATTGGTCTTTGTTGCGTAATAGCCTCTGCGCACACCGAATTTGCGATGACGGCATCAACTCGCCATCCATCATGGGAATTGATTCCTGCAAAATTCATATTAGCAGGCGTTACATTTGTCGCCATGTGTGCCAATGAAGAGTGAGGAGCCTCAACATTAGAAGGTGTCAAAGATAGGCAAACACCACTCCAGGTAACCTCTGGTATCATGTGGGTTTGGAAGTTTGCCTGTAATGACGTTTCGTAAACTGTGAGCGACTCGCTATTGTGCCAGTGCTTGCTTGTGTTTGTGCTCATCGTTCCACTGGAGTGAAAAACCGTGATGCGATCATTCGGGCGAAGACTGGTAATATCAAATCCACCATAAGAACTTGTCGTCACCGCGGGAATATCCTGCCAATTTATGATCTCATTTGGAATTATTCCCTTGGCCTCGCATAGTTTACGAAACGACGGAACCTGTTTGAATTGCAGGGCGAAGAGCGCGCAGGCATGGTCGTTGAATTCACCCTCCCCTGTGTGAATGAAGCGTTTCACGGCATTTGCCGCTACGTTGAATGAGTTAAAATACATTTGCGGTTTTGCTTTGCCAAAGGCCCGGCTGGTTTTCCGCAACAGCCGGAGGGCCATGCTACACTATTTTGCAGATTTTTGCCAAGGTACTTGACCGGCACGTTGGTAATGTTTTCGTAATGCGGCTTTGAGTTCGTTGTAAATCTTTGGGGCTTTATTCGCCATATTGTTTTTCTCAAGCTGATCTTCTGCGAGGTTGTACAGCTCGAGTGGTTCGTAGGGAGAATTATGGACGAGTTTCCAATCTCCCCGCCGGTAGGCGTGGTAATCCTGACCATTGTATTTGCCACCGCCTTCGCGTCGGACGAACACCATGTCGCGTTGAATTTTCTGCGACTGACCTAAGAGTGTTGGCATAATGCTCACTCCCTCCACATATTCGGGCAGTTTGGCACCAGCCGCTTCACAGACAGTTGGATAGAAATCCATGCTTAATCCGCGGAGATTGCTGCGACTACCGCGTTTGATGTGTCCATTCCATATGGCACATGTAGGGACCTTAATGCCTCCTTCATACATATCCTGCTTACCTCCGCGATGTGGTCCGTTGGTACCACCCACGTTCACTTGACCGCCATTGTCGCTGGTGAAAATAATTAGGGTGTTTTCATATTGGTCATTCTTTTTTAGCGTGGCAACGACATCTCCAATTCCCTCATCGAGATGTTCAATTAACGCGACGAGTTTTGCGCGCTTATCCGAGATGCCCTTCTCACGGCTTTTCACTTTTTTATACCAATTATTCGGTGGCTGGATCGGTGTATGTGGAGCGTTATAAGCGAGATACATGAAGAATGGATTTTTGCTCAGTTTGCGGTCATTCAGGTAATTAACGGCCCATTCGGTAAACAGATCTGTTGCGTGACCGGTGGGGTCAATTTCTTTTTTATTTTCGCGGAAGTAATTGATGCCGTGACGCCGATGTTTGTAATAATCATCAATCATGTCACACAGGAAGCCTTTGAAATAATCAAACCCGCGTTCGTTGGGTGTGTTGGGCGATTCAAGCCCAAGATGCCATTTGCCAATGATTGCAGCATGATACCCAACGGCTTTCAGTGGATTGGGAAGTAATACGGCTTTGTTTGAAAGCCAGCCCCAGTTGTTTTGTGGATGGGTTCGGATAACACCAGGCACTCCAACAAGATCTGGATATGTGCCACTAAGCAGAGCCGCTCGCGTGGGGCTGCAAACTGGACAATTCGCGTAGAATGAATCAAAACGCATGCCGTCAGCCATGAGGGCATCGATGTTCGGTGTCTTAAGATCTTTCGCGCCATAACATGAGAGATCCCCATAGCCGAGATCGTCGACGAGAATGATGAGAATGTTCGGCTTGGCTTGTGCCAACATTGACAACAGGGACACCATCACGATGGCTAAAATATATCTCATGCGCGGATTGTTTATGCGGTGGCAGGACGCGTCAAGCGCACTCACTCTGTATGCCTGATGAATTTTTGCATGCGCTTGCCTATGATGTCGCCGGCATAAATATTACCCACCTTATCGACCGCGAGGCAGTGCAACCAGTTTAGCTCACCGGGTCGCTCCTCCCCATCGGTGGCCTTGGGGATGGTCCAAATTTGCATGAGCCGACCATTTGGGCGGAACCTCATAAACACCTGATCCTTCGGTGGGCAGCCGAGGGGGGCTCCAGGATACTTCGGGTTAAATTGCCATTTCATTGGAGATGATCCACAGACCCAGATGTCATCATTCTCTGTGATGCAGAATCCCCACGGCACAACAATGTTCCGCCACGAATCAACCAGTTTACCACCTGTGTCGTAAACTTGGATACGTACGTTGTTACGGTCAGCCACATAGATGCGGTCCTTGGAGTCAATGGCTATAGCGTGCGGGATGCTGAAGCGCCCATCCGTATTACCCAGGGTGCCCCATGCCTTGATAAATTTTCCGTTTTTGTCGCAGTGAACAATGCGCGCATTACCATAGCCATCAGAAATGAACACGTCACCGTTGGAAGAAATTGCCATGTCGGTGGGTTTGTTAAGGTGCGTCTCATCATTGCCGGCTTCTCCTAAGGTGCCGATGTGCATCAGTTCCTTACCTTCGGGCGTGAATTTTCGAACTAAATGCAGGCCAATATCAGCCAGCCAGACATTGCCAGTTTTATCGATCTTAATCTGATGCGCTGTGCTGTTCGTCTCCGTAGACCAGCTTTTTATAAGAGTTCCTTCGGGCGAATACACTTGGATGGCGGGTTGTATCCGAGTGTAGCACCAAATGTTATCCGTTTTATCGATGGCCACGCCCGGCATGTCTGACCATGGAATATCGGCCGGTCGCTTTGGCCAGTCAGGATCTACTGCAAACCATGGAGCAACATTGACTTTGGGGTAAGGCGATTCTGTAGTGGGTTGGGAATCGTTGGATTTGCATCCGATAATGATTATAACGACAATTGTGGCAAGGGAGATGAGGCCGGTTTTCACTCCCGAAATTTATAGGCCTGCTAGCAAATCATCCACTCTTTTCTGTACGGTTTCATCCATTTTAATAATGGGTGGCCATTCACGATGGAAGCCTTCAGCGGGAAGTTTCTTGGTTGCGTCCAGTCCGAGCTTGCTGCCGATAGCGAATTCAGTGGTGGCGTGGTCCAGTACATCTGCAGGGCCGCGAGTGAAGATTGTGTCGCGCTGTGGATCAGTGTTGGCTCCGATACGGAAGAGTACTTCGCTTGTGTCATGCACATCAACGTCGTCATCCACCACCACAATATATTTTGTAAACATCATTTGCCCCATGCCCCAAAGGCCATGCATGATCTTGTATGCCTGCATGGGATACGTTTTTCTGATAGAAACAAAAACGAGATTATGGAAAACACCTTCAGCGGGCAGGGCGATGTCGACAATCTCAGGAAAATTCATGCGAAAAATCGGCATGAACAGCCGCACGCTGGCGCTGCCGATATAATAATCTTCCATGGGCGGTTTACCCACAATTGTGCTGGGATAAATCGCATCTCTTCGGTGAGTGATGGCAGTGATGTGGAAGGCTGGGTATTTGTCAGTCAATGTGTAATAGCCCGTATGATCGCCGAACGGCCCTTCATCCCGCAGTGGTTCGGTGGGATCCACATAACCTTCAATCACTATGTCAGCATTGGCTGGGACTTCGAGCGAATTAGTTTCGCATTTCACCATAGGCACGGATTTACGGCGGAGGTAGCCCGCTAGCAATAATTCATCAAGGCCGTCGGGTAGTGGAGCGGTTGCACAGAAGGTATACGCCGGGTCGCCACCAAGGAATACGCTAACTGGCATTCGTTCCCCCTTTTCGTAATAACGCCTGCCATGTCTGGTCGCAACTTTTTGTAACTGCCAATGCATGCCGGTAGTTTGGTCGTCAAAAACCTGCATGCGATAGATGCCGAGATTGCGCGCGCCGCTGTCGGGATCTTCCGTAACCACGCAGGGTAAGGTGATGAAACGTCCGGCGTCTTGAGGCCAACATTGTTGGATGGGAAGATTTAAGAGCGTTGGCAATGCTGCCCCGGTTCTTTTCAAATCAGCCCCCTTGATAATTATTTCCTTGCAGGGACCGTTTTTTACTTTTTTTGGTTTGGCATGTCGAAGTTCAAGAGCAGTGCCGAGAAGGCTGATGGTTTCTCGGAAACTTGTGGGTGGCTTAGCTTGCATGATTTTACCCAGTTCATCTGCAGCTTCCTCCACACTGTTCCGACCCAGCGTAATGGCCATGCGCTTTTGTGAGCCCATGGTGTTGATAGCTAGTGGAATATCAGTCGGATTGCCGTTGAGAGTCGGGTTTTCAAAGAGCAGCGCTTGTCCGCCGCCAGGTTTCTTCATTTCACGATCAGCAAGTTCAGTGATTTCCAATTCCGTCGCAACCGGTACATCAAAGCGGCGCAATTCACCTGCGTTGTCCAGTTGCTTCAAGAACTCGCGAAATGATTCAAAGGCCATGCTGTCGACAAGCTAACAAATGCCGGCTGATTGGCAAAGAATCCGAGGAAGTATTTTTGGCTAGGCTATCTTTTCCTTGGAAGAGGCCTCACAGGGAGTCGATTTCCATTAATTTCCAATCGAAGGCGTTGCTCTATTACTTGCGGTACTCCGACACCGAATGCGCCGGGACGGTTTCGGATAGTCGAAGTTGTCGTACGTGAAGGCTGTGCCGTAGAGGCTGTGCGTGACTTGCCTAAATTAAATTCCACCGATTTTAGCGCGGTGGCATCGATAACGGTTTTGCCAAAGGTCGGGCTGATCGCGGTGATCTTGCCGTCCTTCCATTCCTCAATCTTCATGGTCAGGCGGCCTCTGCCTTTGAGTGTGGCTCGCATTGAACCTGTAGGGATAACAGTGGATGGCTGCATGCCTTCCTTTGAGAGGTGGATGACGTCCACGTTTTCAAGGGGAATGGGCAATTCAGCGAAACTGGTTTTGAATTTCATCTGTCCTTCCTTGATGCCAATGAGGCTGCCGGTAATGCTGTCTTCATTATTAAACATCACAAAATCTTCCTTGTCATCTCCAGTTGACACTTTGTTTTGCCCAGGCAAGTTGCCATTCCATTCTCGGATGCGAATCTGGCTGACTCGGATCGGATTGGTCGAGCGTGATGAAAAAAGTATGCCTTTCCCCTTACCGGCAAAGTCCTGGTTTACGTCTTTCCACTTGGTGGTAAATTTTCCATTCACATACAATGCGATGATGCGGTTTTTCTTGTCCACCTTCAGCGAGATGCTAGCCCTGTTCTTCAGGCTGGTAAGATTGATTCTTATATTTGACCCAATCCGCTGTGAGCCGCGATTGAGTGAATAGCGGTATAAATAAGCATAGGTCTGATTAAGACGCAGAGAGTAAGCATTACAGGAACTGTAGCTGTTTAATTTATCCGTGTACAAATTTACGTAAAGATTTAGATAGCTCGCCCATTCCACATCGAATTCGATACTCGAACGATCAGGGAGATCTTTCATTTGGCGTCCCACCATTGCGCCGCTGGTAGAGCATTCGAAGGCACCATCAGTGAATTTCCATTTGCCGGTTGTAGCTGCGAGTCTTTTTTGCATTTGCTGAACAGCAGCCGGATTGGCGTTGGGAGGCAATTGGGGGACGACGACCCCGTTATTGGGGTTCAGGAAGGACCAATTTTGGGCTGATTCAGGCCCTTCAAAGATTGTTTTCGCGGCGGTGTAGCCGGGAACGAGTGATTTCAGCGCGGACCGGTTGATGGAAAGATTGCCTGCATACCAGGTTTTCAGTACCAGTTTTCCGTTTTCAATACTTACTAATTCACCTGATAACGAATCGCCGTTGGCGAGCTCCACATTGCAGGAATGATGTACTGCAGAGGGTGGGAGAGTGGTTTCCGCAAAAGTCACGCGGGCCACGCTGGCCGGCTTAATTTGCATGTCCGGCGTAATGTGCGGATGGCGCCATTGCACGCCCTTTTTGGGGTCGAAACCAATAAACTTACCGTGAAAAATATCGCCATCAAGCAACCGGACATTCTCGCCCTTTGATTTACTGGCTGAATTATTGGGCAGAGTGGGTCTGGGAGGAGCGACAGGGCGTCTAATATTTGGCGCAGGCAAGGGTGGAATCTGGCGAATCAGCCGGTCGGCCGGAATGGCCCGCTGCTGGACGGGACGGGGTGGGGCAATGTCAGGTGGAGGGATCGCCGCAGCCGGAATGCTCACCGTACAGAACAGTAGAAAAGCGCATTTATATTTCATCGCTCAACAATAAAACTGTAAATCTGGGGTTCCGTCAAGAAACACGTAAGTAGAAAAACCCTATCTAGGCTTAATTTCGCGATGTATTTCGCGGTTATTCAGGAGTGGATTGATGTTCACCCCGAAATTGGGAATAGCGGCACCCTTCGTCTGGTTTGGTTTCAGGTTGCTGTTAGAGGTAGTGTGCGATAGCCAGAAGTTAAATACTGCAGATTGAATTGCAGCCGCATTTACAACGGCACTGCCGAAATACGGACTTTGCACCGTGACGTTCCCGTTCTTCCATTCCTTGATCGAGAATGTCATGGTGTTTCGACCAAATAGAGACGCTTGAACCAGTGGCGGGCGAACAAATGGTGTCGTCTTCGACTTTATTAAGGGGTTCATTGTCGGGCTGGTCCACCTTCCTTCTTTGGCCATGCAAATTATATCTACCTTTTCCAACGGAATGGGAAGTTCACCGAAGCTGGTTTTAATCTTCATTTGACCTTCCTTGATGCTCTTGAGATTTCCGGAGATAGAATCATCGTTGGTGAACAAGACAAAATCGTCCTTGGCGTTTCCTGATACAGTTTTGCTTTGGCCCGGAAGATTGCCATTCCATTGGGTAACATTAATTTGGCTGAGCTGAATCCGATTGGTGGTGCGCGAGGAAAACAGCAGCCCGTTTCCTTTGCCGGCAAAGCCGCCCGTATCCACCCATTTTGAAATGAATTTTTCGTTGATGTAAAGGGCCACCAGAGAGTTGTTCTCGTCTACCTTGATAGAAACCCGGGCGTTCCGGTTGGCGCCATTCAGGTTAATGCGAACGCTGCTGGTGCCTAGACGTTTCCCGCGGCCGGCACCGTTATCGAATGTGTAACGATAGAGATACACATACGTTTGAGTCAGGCGCAAACAATATCCGTTACATGCGCTATAGCTATTTAGCTTATCTGTCCGGAAATTTACATAGAGGTTTAAACTGCTATTCCAGTCGATTTCAAAATTAATTGCGGCACGCTTCGGTGTGTTATCGATATGCCTGCCGAGCATGGCGCCCGACGATGCGGTAGAGAAGGAACGGTTTTGTAGTTTCCATATTCCATTGGTCTGCGACCAGTTTTTTGTGTCACTCGGCCCATTAAAATATATCTTGTCCTTGGTGTAACCCGGAACGATCGAAGTGATGGCGGCTTGGTTAATAGTCAACTTGCCTGCGTACCATGTGTCGAGAACCAGTTCCCCGTTTTCCATTAGTGCCAATTCACCAGATAAAACGTCGCCATTAACCAATTTAATTTTACAGGCATATTGCTGGGAATTTTCAGGCGGCGGCGTGGATTCAAAAGCCAGAGTCGCCAAACTCTCGGGGGCGATCAGCAGTTCTGAATCAACATGCGGATGTTTCCATCTCAGGCCTCTCCTCGGGTCGTAGGCAATGAATTTCCCGCGAAATAAATCACCGTTGAGCAATCGAATATGCTCGCCCTTGTTGTTAACGCTGCGTCCAGATGGGATGGCAATGGGACCGGCACTGCCGGGTATCCCTCCGCGCAATTGAGGCACGATAATACGGGGTTTTTCCAGAATCTGCGGCGGTGGCACGGCTCTTGAATGAACCGCAGATAGGAGAATTACTACAACAAAGGCATTTTTCCTATAACTCATTTCACCCGTTATTTAGGCAGTTTTTTCAGGCAACCCCTTGGATTATTTTTCCGGAATGACCTTTTTGTTCTCCAATTCCTTGAGTTTCGGGGCGATGAGGAATGCGCAATAGGGCACACCCGGGTTCAGGCGAAAATAATCCTGATGATCCACCTCAGCCGTATAAAATTTATCCAACGGCTCGATGGTGGTCGTAATCGGCGATTTGAATTCTTTGGCCCATTCCTTTATCGACTGTCCTGCGATGGCCTTCTGCGCTTCGCTGTGCGGCATGATGGTTGATCGATATTGCGTTCCCTCATCGTAGCCTTGGCGATTGAGTGTGGTGGGATCGTGGCACTGCCAGAAGACAGACAGCAACTGATCATAGCCGACTTTCTTTGAATCGAAATGCACCTGCACCACCTCCGCATGTCCAGTTGTGCCGGTGCAAATTTCGCGATAGGTAGGATTCTTTGTCTTGCCGCCCGCGTAACCCGACACAACCTTAATCACGCCCGGCAACCGTTCAAACACGGCCTCTAGGCACCAGAAACAGCCGCCACCAAGCGTAGCAATTTCGGTCTTCATAGTTTTCTTCTGTGGGGCAGCTGTCAATAGGCTAGCGCTCATTAGAATAGCACTGAACCATAGTTTCTTCACAGCCATATTATCCTATCTTTTTGGGTCTTTTGCAACGTCTAGTTGCTGCCGGGTTTTACGGCTACAGTTCCTTGCAAATCAACAGGTAAATTATCCGGCTCAAACGTTTCCACAACCATTTGCAACAGGCTGTGCAAAGGCACGTCAGGCATATATTTTCCGTTGGATCTGTCAACTAAAACAGCTACTGCTCGAAGGTCACCGTTGTGATTGTTCACGATATCAATGGCTTCCTTTACGCGACCGCCACGTGTGACCACATCCTCTACAATGAGAATTTTCTCATTGGGTTCAATCGTATATCCGCGCCGCAGAACGAGTAAGTTATTTTCTTTTTCCAGAAAAATAAATCGTACACCCAGTTGGCGTGCTACTTCTTGACCAATAACCAAGCCGCCCATGGCTGGAGCAACCACTGTTGTTGCATTCAGATTTCGAACGCGATTAGCCAGTTCTGCGCCGAGTTGCTCTACCACCGGCATTTGTTGGAGTGCAATGGCGCACTGAAAAAACTGGCGGCTGTGCAAGCCACTACGCAAAACAAAGTGACCCTCGAGTAAGGCACCAGATTCACGGAAAATTTTTAGGGCTTCCTCCTGCTTCATAGGCAAATTTTAACGATTCATAAATAGATGAGCAATGCGAATTCATTCACCTCTTAATCATGGGGATTAGGCTCGATTATTCCTAACAATTCTGGTCTATTAAAACGGTGTCGAGGAGGGGTAAGTTTATCACAGCGATCGTTTTGCTGCCGTTGTGTGCGGGCATGGGGCGCGCTTTGTTTGGATTGGTCCAATTTGCCGGCATGCCTGACACCACTTTCGCTCCTTTGATAGCAGGAGTGGGGTGCATGTTTCTCATGTATCATTCCGTTCCTAAGCCAATGTGGATTTATGTGTTTGGTCACGAATTTACTCATGCCACAGCCACTATGGCTTTTGGGGGGCGAGTCACAGGTTTAAAGGTGACATCAGAGGGGGGGCACGTATTCGTAACAAAAGATAATTTTATCATTACACTGGCTCCATATTTCACCCCCCTTTATGCGGCGGCTGTCTTAGTTGTATTTGCTATTGGTCGTGTGGTTTGGGATTGGAATGGTACATGGGCTTGGGGGATTTTCTTTTGGGCGTTGGGGGCCACATACACTTTTCATATTTTGTTGACTTGGCATATACTCCAAACTCGTCAGCCGGACATCACTTCACAGGGCTATGCGTTTTCCGGGGTAATTATTTTTTTAGGGAATTCCCTAATTTTACTGTTGGGTTTGCCGCACCTGTTTGATGGGGTTGGTACTTGGGATGTTTGCAAATTAGTGCAAGATGGTACGGTGCAAACTTTTCGAGATTTATCTGCCCTAACGGTGGGAGCGTGGAATGCGTGCAATTCTGCCTTGAAATAGCTGCCTCTTTCATGCCGAATGCCGGCCGCAAATGACACTAAACGAAATTGTCCATGCCGAGCATATTGTGCCGGACCTCAAGGCTGCCAATCGATGGGAGGCCATTGATGAACTGGTGGACACACTAGTATCCAACGGCGCCATCGCTAAATCAGACCGGGATGCCGTGATTGATGTAGTTAGAACTCGTGAGAATTCGATGAGCACCGGTATCGGTTACGGAATTGGTATTCCGCATGCATCAACTGACTTGATCGAAAATGTAGTTGGTGCCTTGGGCAGATCTAAAAACGGCATCAACTTTGAAGCACTGGATAATCAGCCGGTCACTCTTGTGGTGTTATTCTTAGTGCCACAAGGCCAATTTCAAAAGCATCTCCATACGTTGGCAAATATTGCCAGGCAACTTCATAACAGTGAATTTCGCACCGCGCTGGAGAATGCCGAAGATGCTGCCTCTATCTGCCAAATTCTTAGCCAACCTGTTAAACAATAGTCGGCCACTGTGATTCAGGCCAAAATTGAAAAACGCCTTCAGGCTGCCACGCTAGCTGTCCTGCCGGACGCTGAAACGGAACGCATCTTTGTTCGACCCTGTAATGACCCAGCACACGGCGACTATCAAAGTAACGCACTGATGGGTCTTGCAAAGCAGCGGCAAATGAATCCACGGCAACTCGCTGAGGATATCGTTTCCAAACTTGACGTGGCGGACTGGTGTGATCCCGTCGAGATTGCCGGGCCAGGTTTCCTGAATTTTCGACTGCGATCTAATGCCGTGAACAATGCGCTGAATGCTGCGCTTCATAGCAAGACACCTTTTATCAACAAGGTAAATAATCCTCGCACCGTGGTAATTGATTTCAGCTCGCCCAATGTCGCGAAGCCCATGCACGTGGGTCATATTCGATCTACCATTTTGGGCGATACTTTGACGCGCGTGTTGCGATTGCTTGGGCACAATGTGATTGCCGATAATCATATCGGAGATTGGGGTACTCAGTTTGGAATGCTCTTGTTGGGATGGAAAACGCAGCTAGATGAGAGCGCGCTTGAGGAGGATCCAATTTCGGAACTGGAACGGCTGTACAAGTTTATCAACAGCGATGAGGCATTGCGGGACGATGCGCGGGTGGAATTGGTAAAGTTGCAGCAGGGGGATGCAGAGAATCTCTTAATTTGGAAACGCATGGCTGGCCTTTCACAGCAGCAATTTGACAATGTATACGGTAGACTTGGCGTTGAATTTGACAAGACGCTTGGGGAGAGTTTTTACAATCCTTTTCTGAACGCTATGGTCAAGGAGTTGGTGGATAAGAATATTGCTGAGGAAAGCGATGGGGCGATGGCTGTTTTTTTTCGGGAGGATAAGCAGCTTGCCGACAAGCCAGCCATTGTTCGCAAGCGTGATGGTGCTGCAAATTACATGACAACCGATCTGGCAACGTTACGTTATCGTATGGAAGAATGGTCGCCGGACGAGATTATCTATGTCACCGATGGTCGCCAGCAGCTCCACTTCAAACAGCTCTTCAATATTTTCCATCGATGGAAACCAGATGCGTGTGTGCAGTTGGAGCATGTGTGGTTTGGTTCAATTCTTGGTGCTGATGGCAGGCCTTTCAAGGCGCGCAGTGGAGACTCGGTGCGCCTCGTGGATTTACTAAATGAATCCGAAGAACGAGCATTTAAGATCGTCTCGGGGAAAAATTCAAATCTCGAGGAAAGTGAACGGCATAACATCGCACGTGTCGTGGGCTTGGGTGCATTGAAATATGCAGATCTCTCCAACAACCGGCAGAGCGATTATATATTCGATTGGGATAAAATGCTCGCTCTTCAGGGCAACACAGCTCCGTATTTACAATATGCTTATACGCGTATGCGTAGCATCGATCGGAAAGCTGATTGCCCCGATTATAGTCAGGTAAACATTGTCGTCAGCACGCCTGAGGAACTCTCCCTAGGCAAGCACCTGATTAATTTTGGCCAAGTATTGAATATGGTCGCGGATGACCATCGGCCAAATTTTCTCTGCAATTATCTTTATGAATTAGCCACACACTTCAGTCGGTTTTATGAGGCATGCCCTGTGCTTAAGGCTGAAGCAGAAAAGGAATCCCGGCTGGCTTTGTGCCAATTGACCAGCCGAGTTCTCCGGCAGGGTCTTGACGCCTTGGGGATTGAGGTTACTGAGGTAATGTAGCCCGCTTAATTAAAGCGCGAAACAGCGATTGATCGTTAACACAATGAATCGCCTCATCGCTGACCACTCCGAATCCCTTGCCATAAGCCGGGCCGTTGGCAACGCAAAGGTTGGTTTTGCATCGATCAATTTGTTGCTTCGCGGAATCCACGGCTGATTTTCTGCCGCCGGACACTTCGTATTTCCAACCGATAATAAACGCATTAGGATAACTTTTACGAAGATTTCGAATGAGTTTCGGAGACGGATATAGTTGTAAAGTAATTGCCTTGGCAGAGCTAATTTTCCCCTTCAGCGGCTTCTTAATGCAGAAATCGGAAACGGCTGCCGCATGGAAAACGGCTTTGACTTTTAATGCGGAGATATCCTTGAGGTGTTTTTCTAAATTTCGGGTTGTTGAAAACCTGATGACTCGAATTTTTTTAGAGCGAGGAGTATGCAGTGCGACTTCTGAAAGCAGCAATGTTACACGATGGCCAGCTCGGCTTAGAGCATCTGCCAAACCGCATCCCAGGCGGCCTGTTGAGTGATTGGTCAATCGCCGAACCTCATCAATGGGTTCAAAGGTTGGGCCAGCTGTGACCAGGCAATGCATTCAGGAGGGTGGACATTCCTCAGCGAAGATTGCAAGCTTCGCCCGTGGGTAAAATAGTTGGCATAGACTTAGGCACGACAAATTCCTCGATTGCAATCGTGGAAGCCGGTATGCCTGGATTGTTGGCTGATTCAGACGGTAAGCGGTTGACGCCATCCGTAGTGCACTATCCAAGCGAAGGCAAGCCGGTCACGGGTCATGCGGCACAACGCATTTTGGTTATTGAGCCGAAACGTACGGTTTACGCCATTAAACGTTTTGTCGGAAGTCGTTTGCAGGATTTATCCGAGTCGGATTATAGCTTGGAATATCAAATTGGAGGCAATCCAATTGTAGTCAAGATAGGCGATCAGCAATATACCCCAGAGGAAATATCCGCCGAAATATTGTCATCTTTGAAAGCACAGGCAACGGAGGTTTTGGGCTATCCTGTTGATCGGGCTGTGATCACCGTGCCTGCGTATTTTAATGATGCTCAACGACAAGCCACCAAGGTAGCTGGGGAGATGGCTGGTTTTAGTGTCGAGCGCATCATAAATGAGCCCACCGCAGCGGCTCTGGCTTGTGGGCTGGAAAAACTACCGGAAAAATCACGCGTCGCTGTTTATGATTTAGGAGGAGGTACGTTTGATCTCTCTATTCTCGAATTGCGTGATGGTATTTTTCAGGTTCTATCCACACACGGTAACACGCGTCTGGGTGGTGGCGATATAGATAATCGTATTTACGATTGGCTTCTCAATGAATTGACTGCTGAGGGGTTTGCAGCGAGTGATGAATTCTCACGCGCGCGAATTCGCGAAGCCGCAGAGAAAGCGAAGATAGATCTATCAAGGCAGGATATTGTTGACATCAAATTACCATTTTTGTCGACTGATTCCAGTTTCGAGTGCCAATTCACTCGGAAACAGTTGGAGGATTTGGCAAAACCTACGATCGACCAAACACTTGTCCACTGTCGCCTTGCACTTGCGGATGCTGGCCTCATGACTCAGGATTTGTGCCAAGTAGTTTTAGTTGGGGGGCAAACCCGCATGCCCTTAGTTCGCCGATTGGTGGCCGATTGGTTTGGGTGTGTTGAGTACGTGGAGACCCGCGGTGATGTTAGAATTGGCGATTCCTTTCATGAAGCTAATTCTCCGACCTTGAACACATCGAATAACCCGGATGAAGCGGTTGCCCTTGGGGCTGCGATTCAAGGCGCTGTTCTTTCAGGGGATCTGAATAATTATCTAGTATTGGATGTTACCCCTCTTTCGTTAGGTTTGGAAACATTCGGTGGATTGATGAATGTGATTATACCGCGGAACACCACAATCCCTACCAAGGCAGGGGAGATGTTTACCAACGCTGTGGATGGCCAACGAGAAATGCTCGTCCATGTGCTGCAGGGCGAGCGAGAGAAAGCGGAAGATAACTGGAGCTTGGGTCGTTTCGAACTGGATTTCCAACCTGCCAAACGCGGGAGTGCGCGCGTGGGTGTGCAATTTGAAATTAATGCCGACGGTATTCTCAGTGTCCTTGCGCGCGACACATCGACTGGCCACGAACATATTGTGAAAATCAAATCTGCAGTGGATGTAGATGATGCGCAGGTTCAGGAGATGGTGGAAAAATCAGTCGAGTTGGCATTTGAGGACATGGATGCGAGACGCTGGGTTGAATCATCCATGAAGGCGGTCGAGGCAGTTAAGGCGACCCGCGTTGGATTGGAAGAGTTTGCTGGTGAATTGGGTAGTGCTGAGGTAGTTACTGCCGCCATTATTGGAGTTGAACAGGTTCTGGAAAAGGGGGATTCAGGCCCGGATAGTCTTCAGCACCTGAAAGAAGCGGTAACTGGACTGGACACAGTTTCTCTTCCGCTGGCGGACTTGATGATGGATCGTGCTACGGAAGGGATGCTCCGCAGACGGAACATGCTTGATTAAGATTTCTTTTCTTCCACTGGCACCTCGAGGTTCTCAAAGGCATTATTTAAATCATCTTCACTCGCCGTATCCACTCCTTCATCATCGTGGGATTCATCCTCAAGTGAAGCACGTTCTTCAACCGAATTCGCGCGTGGATTTGCGGCGCGGTCGCGCTTTGAGAGGGGTTGAATCAAAACGTTAATCCCGCGACCAGCCAACCGAGGCTTAGTGTCTGCCTTGCCATATAGTTTCAGTTCATCCAGAAATCGTTGCACTGCATCAAAACCTAATTCCTTATGGGCATTTTCACGGCCACGGAAACGGAGATAGATCTTTACCTTCATATCCTGACAAAGAAAGTCTATGGCACGCGCGAGTTTGAAATCAAAATCATGCTGCTCACAGCGTGGGCGAAGTTGGATTTCCTTAGTCTTGTTTACGTGCGCTGTTTTTTTATTTTCTTTTTTCTTTTTGGATTCCTCGTACTTAAACTTTCCAAAATCACAAATCTTGCAAACAGGTGGGCGCGCGTTTGCTGCAATTTCAACAAGATCGAGTCCATGATTTTTGGCCAGCACGATAGCTTCACGAGTTTGCATCACCCCGATCTGGGTTCCGTTGGCACCCACAACGCGCACTTCGCGTACGCGGATATGATCGTTTACGCGGGTGCGAGGCTCCCAACGTCGTCGTCCTCTGAAGCTTGGACGACCCAAAGCTAGTATTGAAGTTTGATGTTAAACATTAAATGCAATCGCGCATTGCGATAATCAAGACATTTTGTGCGAACATCAAGTTCTGGCAAGAGAAATATTCAACATTTGTGTGCTTTTTTCGTGTCAAACGTGAAAACTTACCGTTAGTTTCCAGCCCCTGTTATGCCTACGATTAAACCATTTGCCGCATTGCGGCCAAAGCCAGAACTCGCGCAACAGATTTGCGAACTACCATATGACGTTATGAGTAGTGAAGAAG
>CBFHWX010000044.1:0-21013 GCA_965659445.1 Limisphaerales bacterium
TTATGGTTTTAAATACGAATTTATTGGCCGCAGAAAATGAGGATGCACAGGAGCTCTTCAACCAGGCCCAGCTCGCCTCACGCGCCGGGGATCATGCCAAGGCAGTGAAAGGGTTTACCAAGGTGCTGGCGCTCAAGCCCGCCGAACAGGATAGGGCGGCTGTGTTGCAGCGGCGTGGAGAAGCCTATTTCAAGCTGGCCAAGATTAAGGAATCCATTGCCGATTTTGATGCTTACCTCAAAATCCGACCCAAACAGGATCCCTACCATTGGCAGCGCGGCATTTCCTATTACTACGCTGACGAATTCAAGAAAGGCCACGAACAGTTTGAACGGCATCAGGTCGTGAACAGTAACGATGTGGAAAATGCCGTGTGGCATTACTTATGTCTGGCCCGGGCCAAGAGTGTTGAGGAGGCCAAGAAAAAACTGATCCCGATTGTCGGTGATGGGCGCATACCGATGATGGAAGTCCACGCTCTCTTTGGCGGCAAAAGTACGGCTAAGAAGGTGCTGGCCAAGGCACGGGCTGGCGACGTGAAAGGAGCGCGGCTGGAGCGGCAACTATTTTATGCGCACCTCTATCTTGGCATCTGGCATGAGACCAAGAAAGAATTCAAACTGCGTGACAAATATATTGGACTGGCTGCCGCTGTGGCGGACAATCACGGCTACATGGGTGATGTGGCCCGTGTGCACGCGGAGCTAAATAAGATTCCAATCCGGAAGGCGGAGAAGAAATAGCGCCCAAGAATGTCCGTTTGTGAATAGGTTCGGATTGTCGGGGTGCACTGGTCGATCCAAAATCAGGCAGTGCGAGGAGGGTTTTTCCAAAATCAGTTGAAGCTTCTTTGGGTGATGGCGTTCGTGCTCCCAGGGTGTCTTTTAGTGTCGGCACAAATTCTCCAGCGGCCAGCCCAGCCGCAGGACCAAAAGCAGGTTATAACATTCCCGAAAGTGGAGCAGGAGGAGTTGTTCCACCAAGCGATTGAGGCGTTGGAGGCCAATAACACCGACGCGATGGTTCGACTAATGGATCGTGCGGTGGCCACCGATGTGACAAATCATTTTGCATACATCAAGCGTGCGCAATTGTGCGATCTCATTGGCAAAAATGGTCAGGCCGCGCGCGATTATACCACCGCCCTTGGATACGTCGGGCATGATGAGCATTACGCAGATGTGTTTCAAATGCGCGGCTGCGCCAACTTCAAACTTGGCAATCTTCAGGGTGCGGTGAGTGATTGGGTGAATTTCATCCGGCTCAAGCCTGACAAGGAGGCGAAACACTGGCAGATTTGCGTGGCCTACGCGTTGCTGGGTAGCTACGAGGAGGCCCGCAAAAAATTCGAATGGCACTGGACTGTGAATGCGGAAGACATGGAGGTGGCTTTCTGGCATTACCTGTGCGTGGCGCGTATGGACGGGCTGGAAAGTGCCCGGGAAAATCTGATCGAAGTGACCGGTGAAGAGCGAGTGCCGATGCCGGAAATATACCGACTCTTCAAGGGCGGAGGCAGTGAGGCGGATGTGTGGCTTGCGGTTGAAGAAGGTGATCCGAACAAAAACGAGCGCAACCAGCGTGAATTTTTTGCCAACTATTATCTCGGGCTGTACAAGCAGGCGACCGGAAAGCTGGAGTTGGCTGATGAGTTGATCAGCAAAGCGCTGGAAATCGCCAAGAGCAATGACGGCTACATCGGCGACAGCCCCGGTGGCCAGTTGCGGGCGGGCGACATCGCGCGAGTGCACTCCAAGCAATTGCAACTACAGCTCGCAGATCAACGCGCGTGGTTAGAGGCACAAAAGCCCCGTAGCAACCTTGGGGCAAAGCTGGCGTACGTGGGCGCGGGCATTGGCTTGGCGGTGTTGATCGGTTTCGGGATTATGGTGCAGCGCAAAAAGCCGTCACAAGGGCTCCCAGCGACTAGTAAAATGGACGATGAACCCGCTGAGGCGGTGACTGAATTGGCGGGGAAAAGCTCGACATAACCCGCCTTTCGGTTTTCAACGGATGCGTTTTCACACGTATCATGAGTTTACCCACTGATATTCGCCCTGTTTCGTCGACGCTTTATTTTCTCCCTGTTCACACCCGCATGCCGCTGAAATTCGGCGGGGAGACTGTCACTTACGTCACCTGCGCGCGTTGTTGCGTGACGGTGGCCGATCGCGATGGTCGTACAGCCCAGGGCTGGGGCGAGACACCCTTGAGCGTGACTTGGGTGTGGCCCAGCACGCTCGGTTATGAAGAGCGGCATGAGGCTATGAAATCATTCTGTGAAACACTCGCGGCGGCGTGGGCAGGCTTTGAGAAGTTTGGGCATCCGATGGAAGTGGGACAGTCTTTCATTGATGACATTTTGCCCGGGTTGCTCGAGCAACACAATGGCGGACGGGAGGAATCCATGCCGTGGCTCGGTGCGTTGGTGTGTAATTCGCTCTTCGATATCGCGTTACACGATGCCTACGGCAATCTCCATGAACGGGATATTTACACCACCTACAATAGCGACTGGATGAACCGGTCATTGGAAAAATACCTCGAGCCAGCGGCGGATGTGAAGGTCGATTTCACCGGGAAATATCCGGAAGATTATTTTGTGGCCTCACCGCCAAAGCAGTTGCCTGCATGGCATCTGGTGGGCGGTGTGGATCCGCTGGATGAAAGCGAACTAACCGGCAACGAGCCGGATGATGAGTACCCAGTTTTGCTCGAGGACTGGATCCAAACTGACGGCCTTAATTGCCTGAAGATTAAACTGCGAGGTAATGATTCCCAGTGGGATTACGGTCGCATAGTGAAGGTCGGCGAGATCGCGGTTGCCAATGGAGTGGACTGGCTAACGGCGGATTTCAACTGCACCGTCACCGATCCAGATTACGTCAATGAGATTGTCGATAAGCTGCGTGATGAGCATCCGCGCCTGCATGGAATGTTGCTGTACGTGGAACAGCCTTTTCCGTACGAGTTGGAGCGGGACCGTATCGATACGCGTAGCGTGAGCGCGCGCAAGCCGCTCTTCCTCGATGAAAGCGCGCACGATTGGCAGCACGTGCGGCTTGGTCGTGAGTTGGGTTGGACAGGGGTGGCGCTGAAGACTTGCAAAACGCAGACGGGCGCGCTGCTCAGCGCGTGCTGGGCCAAGGCCCATGGGATGACCCTGATGGTGCAGGATCTCACCAACCCCATGCTTGCGCAGGTGCCACATGTGCGACTTGCCGCGCAAGTGGGTACGATCATGGGTGTGGAAACAAACGCGATGCAGTTTTATCCTGCTGCTTCTGCCAACGAGGCTGTAGTGCATCCAGGATTGCATCGACGACGCGGAGGCACGGTGGATTTATCCTCTATTTCTGGCAATGGTTTTGGTTATCGCGTGAGCGAAATTGAGGGTAATTTGCCAGAAACGGTCTGCACATGTGGCGGTTGAATTATCCCGGCAAACATCTTTCTGCCGGTTTTATATTAATTGTGAATAACCTTTGAGTAACATGTTCCTTGTGTGGCGTGTTAATTCCCGTCTTTTTCCTTGGGTTGCCGTTGGTTTTAGATGAACAATCAGGTGTTCCAGCCGTCAAAATATACGCTTACCTTTAATGCAATATTGCTGGAGGTTGGACTGCCTTCTTTGCCGGCTGAAAGCGATTGTTAAAATGAGAAAACAAGAGGACATTACTACAATGCATACATTTTATTTTTCCCTTCTTCTCCAAGCGCAACATCTAAGAGTATTCATCGTGGTACTGTGCTTGCTCGCGGGGTTTACCACACTTCATGCTCAGAACGACAAGAAAGCTGATGATGATTACTTGGGAGCCAACGGTTTGTTCAATCTGGGACTCTACGAGCAAGCGATCGGCTCGTATCAGGAGTTTCTAAAGAACTATCCGAATCATCCCAAGGTGATCAACGTGCGCTACGGCATGGGCATCAGTCACTTTCAGCTGAAGCAATACGATAAGGCAGCAGAGGAGCTAGGCAAGGTGGTCGGCGATCCCAAGTGTCCGGACAAGCCACGCGCTAACCTTTTTTGGGGGCAGTCGTTATTAATGTTGGGGAAACCAGCCAATGCCGAAGGCGCTTTTGCTGCAGGCATCAAGGCACTGCCCGCCTCCAAGGATGAGGCGCTGCTGTCCAACCTGCAGGTAAGTCAGCTGGAAGCGCTCTTTCAGCAAAAGAAATGGAAAAACGTGGTAGGTGTCGCGAAAACCCTCAAGGGCAAAGTTGGTGATCGCTCCACACGGGTGGCTTTTCAGGGCGCGTTCGCGTTGTATGAGCTGAAGCAGTTTAAGGAAGCTGGAACAGCGCTGGTCAGTTTGAAGCCTAGAGTAAAAAATACTCCTTACGAGCAACAGACACATTTCCTGTTGGCTGAATCTTTACGCGAGCAAAAACAATTTCCACTGGCCATTAGGGAATTTGAAGTGGCGGCTGGTTTGAAGGGCGATTTTGCTACCGAGGCATTGTACCGGCTCGGGTTTCTCCAGTTTAATCAACGGAACTACAAGGCAGCCGCAAAAAACTTTGACGACTTTAGAGTGAAGTACAGGGATTCGGTAGGAAAAGAGAAGCCGGAGCAGTTTCAGGATGCGCTCATATACCTCGGCCGCTCGCAAATGGAACTAAGCCAGTATGCTGTTGCTGAGAAAGTATTTTCAGACTTGGCCGGTGAATCAAAAGCAGGAGCCAAGGTCTTTTTGTGGCAATGCCGCGTGCTAAATCGACAGAAAAAATATGCCGACGCCGTGAAAGTGCTTGATGACACCATCAAGAAATTTCCTAATGACTCTGAAATGCCTAACCTGTTGTTTGATTTGGCGAACAACAACTTGGGTTTGGACAATTTCGCTGAGGCAGGGAAAGCCTTTGATGATCTACGAAAAACCAAGCCGGACTTCGGCCAAATGGGCGACCTTCTTCGCCTGAATGCGCTGTGCAAACATCGTACTAAAGATTACGCAGGCAGCTTAAAACTCTGCGGTGATTTTCTGAACGATCATAAGGATCATGGTTTTGCTGGTGACGTGACATTTTTGGAGGCAGAGAATCAGTTTTTCCTTAATCAAGATGCCAAAGCCATTGACTCGTATGGTTCTTTCCTGGTGAATTACAAGACCCACGTTCAAGGCAATGCGGCCAGAATGCGCGTCGGCCAGTCCCACTACAAATTAAAAAACTGGACCAAGGCGCTCGCCTCCCTAGAGCCATTGGTGAAAGCAAATGCGAAAGGGTTGGTGTTTGATCAACTCGAATTCCTTGTGGCTGATGTCCATTATCAACTTGGTGATTGGGCCAAGGCGGTGCCTGCCTATCTTCAATTTGTTGAGACTAAGCCCAAGTCCACCAATGCGGACACAGCCTTGATCAAGGCTGGCTTAGCCAGTGAGGAACTTAAAAAGAAGGGCGATGCCATTGCGGCCTATAAAAAACTGGAGAGCAGTTATGCCGATAGTATCCACTTGCCACATGCTCGTTTGCAGTTGGGAGTGCTATACTATAACGGCAAGAAATACGCTGACGCCAGGGCGGTGTTGCAAAAGGTGGCAGCGTTGAAGGAACACAAATTACGTCCTAATGTAGAGTATTATCTCGCATGGGTGGCGCTTGGTGAGAAGGAATTTGCTGTTGCCGCTCAGCAGTTTGGGGTGGTTGCCGACAACTTTCCGCAACATGAACTGGCTGGCGATTGCCGCCTGCAACAAGGCGCGATGCTGCTTGATGCCGAAAATTTTGCCGACGCTCAAAAGGCTCTTGAAAAATTCATCGCCGATTATACGAAACACGAAAAGATCGATCAGGCTACTTACCAACTCGGATTTTCCAAGATGAAACAGGATCAATGGCCGGCAGCACTGGCAAACTTTGCAAAGGTGACGGCAGAATCTGATTGGCGAGATGACGCCCTGTACCAGTCTGCCTGGTGTCAAAAAGGTTCGGGTAAAAGTCAGAATGCCGTGCCGCACTATGAAGAACTGCTTGCTGAATTCCCCAAGAGCCCTCTGGCAAATGCCTCTTCGCTCGAGCTGGCTGAACTGGAATATGAAGCCAAGAAATTGAATGAAGTTATCAGACGCCTGCAAGGATTGATTGTCACTAAACCGAAGAAAGATTTACTCTCACGCGCGCAATACCGGCTCGGCTGGGCGCACTTCGACCTGAAGAATTTTGCCGAGGCCGCCAAGGTCTACGAAGCCATGCTGTCTGCGGCACCGGAAGATTTACTGGTCACAGCTGCGTATCAGGCCGGTGAGTCCCGCTTGCAATCTACTCCCTCACAACCGGCAGAGGCTCTTGTGAATTTCCAAAAAGCGATTAAAGCCAAAAAGCCTGCCGAGCCGGGTCAGGTTGTACTCCAAGAGCAGGCGCTGCTGCGTGTTGGCTTGTGTCAGGGGAAGCTTCCCGTACCTAAATGGGTGGATTCAGAGAAGGCCTTTAAGCAGTTTATGGTGGCGTATCCGAAGCACGATCACATTCGGACGGCTCGACATGGACTAGGTCAAGCTTTGAAGAATCAGGAGAAATACGATGTAGCCCTGAAAGAGTTTGAGTCTGTATTGAGTGAGGCAATTCGTGACGAGTTGGGCGCCCACTCGCAGTTTCTTCTGGGCGAGTGCTATCTCGAGCGAAAGATGTATGATCAGGCAATCGCGGAGTATGTGAAAGTGGAGACACTGTATGCTTTTCCGCAATGGCAGTCCAAGGCCATCTATGAGATGGGCAAAGCTCTGGACGGTAAAGGCGACAAGACAAATGCGCTGGCACAATACAAGAGGTTGATTCAAAAATTTCCAGACACACCAGCCGCTACAGCAGCCAAGGAGGAGCTGAAATAGCGAGGTAATTATTCGAGTAAATTTTTTATGAAAAAAAGCACTTCTCTCAAGTGGCTGGTCGGCACGCTTCTTACCGTGTGGCTGGTCAGTGTTGCGCAAATCATGGCCCAAGAAGAGGCAGCCCAGCCTCAGCTTAACCCGGCAAAGGTTGATAATGGGGTGCCAGAAGTTGGCGCAGCAGATGAGAAAAAAGACAGATCGTTGCTCGACCTACTAAGTGCCGGTGGCACAATTATGTATCCTCTGCTCCTTTGTTCAATTTTGGGTGTGACCTTTGCGCTGCTGCGTGGGTTTGAATATCGCCAAAGCGTTTTGTTCCCGGGAAGTTTTTTTGAGAGGCTCAAACAAAAGGTCAATGGTAGTGACGGTTCTCCTGCCAAGGGCATTGAGTATTGTGATGATTTGATTCAGAGCGACAGGTATCTTGCGTACTCTGCTCGTATGTGCCGCGCTGGTTTGAAGAAAGTAAAAGAGGGTCCAGTTGAAGTGGAGAAGGCTGTGGAGAACGCCGGGATGATGGAGGTGGACCGGCTTAGGCGTGGTCTACGTGGGATGCAGGTGATTATTGCAGTGGCGCCATTGCTCGGACTGGTGGGCACTGTGTACGGCATGATTGGGGCCTTCCAGAGCATGGAATCGGCCGGTGTGAGTGCCGATAAGGTGGAGATGCTTTCCAAGGGTATTTATGAGGCGCTGGTCACTACGGCCACTGGCCTGACTATTGCAATACCTCTCCTGATCATCCACCATGTATTGAAAAATAAAGTCGATGCTTTGGCAGAAGGTTTTAATGGGCTTGCTCTTCGATTCATGGAAATTTGTCCCACTGGAGGAGGTGAAGCTAAAACAGTTGGGGCTGAGATCGAGATCGCAAAAGAAGATTCTGAGCAAGAGGAACCAGTAATCGCATGAGGATTCGCGGATCAGAGGAGAGTCCGTCGGACATTAATGTAATGCCGCTGATCGATATTCTTTTCACCCTGATCATTTTCTTCTTGGCCACTGCGACGTTTCAGGAACAGGAACGTGAGAAGAGGATTCAGTTGCCCAAGCTCGCTGGCCCCTCACTCAGCAGTGCGCCGCGGCCACTCATCATCAATGTGACGAAAAAGGGTTCGTATATCGTACACACCAAGCCAATGGATTTGGCCAAGTTGAAAGTGGTTCTCAAGAACAACCGTGAAAAGAAACCTGACCAGAAGGTGATTATTCGTGGTGACGCCAATGCATTACATGGCAAAAGTACAGCCGCTCTCGCGGCCTGTGCTGAGGCTGGCTACGCCAGCGCCAGCATCGCTTGGGATATCAAACCGATTCAATGAGCAAACATGATACCAAAGCCGAGGAAAACCTCGCCAAGAAGGTGATGTTATCACTGGGCGGGGTTAGTCGACGGGCATGGTGCATTGGAGTCGGAGTACTGTTGCTCTTCTCTTTGTTGCTCCCGTTCGGGGGCGGTAATGTTGAAAAAACAGTATATACCGACGGGAAGGAGAGGCAAACTGAGGGGATGGCGCGCCTGCGTCAGGTGGTTTGGACCAGCCCGACCATGTTGTTCCAAGATGCGGATGTTTCAGTTGATCGCTATGACCCAGCAGTAACTGACGGTGGTTTGACTTTAGTCTTCGTTGCTGGGTTGCCCGAGGAAGGGGCTGATCTATTCATCGTAACGCGCCGCAAGCCTAATGAAGAATGGGGAGAGCCTCAACCACTTGAAGCCTTGAATACGGACAGTGATGAATTGGGTCCCGCATTCAGTTCGGATGGTCAGTTTCTCTTTTTCTCTTCAGATCGTGAAGGCGGAAAGGGAGGATATGACATTTGGGTGTCTGAACGGGATGATGATCAGTGGAGCAAGCCAGTCAACTTGGGTGAAGGGATTGGCGAAAATATTAATACCCCGTTTGATGAAATTGATCCGTTTATCCGCCGACCAATTGATGTGCCGGGGAACACTGGTGAAAACCTCCATCCTGCCGGGTTATATTTCACCTCCAATCAACCGGCTGACAAGCAGCCAGACTCCAAGCTGTCGCGCTGGCGTGGCACCGCGCGCGCGGAATATCAGTCACAGCGAGGAAACTACGACATATTTTTAGCACAGATCAAAACAGAGAATCTGCCAGAAGAACCACAGACGAAACCTGAAGTCAATTCCGAGGAGGAAATCAAGTCGGAGATAGAATCATCCCCGGGGTCTAAGTTGCAACGAGAGGAAGGGGTAACCGTTTCGGAGGGTAATAAGGAGTTCTTAAATGAGTTTCCTTGGTTTTTTACTCAACCCCAGCGTTTAAAGCATCTCAATACAAATCTCCGAGATGCCATGCCATCAGTCACACAATTAGGTGACTACGTTTACTTTTCTTCTAACCGTCAGATTGGGGAGGGCGGCTTCGATATTTTCAGTGCACGTTGGCACCCTGATTCTCACCGAGTTCCAAGCAACATCGGCCCTCCACTGAATACAGCTGCCAACGAAACCGATCCCGTTCTGTATAGCCATGGGCATGAGATGATTTTCAGCTCAGATCGTGGCGCAGGAGAATCTCAAACGTTTCAGCTCTTTCATAGTCATACCACTGAAGTAATTCCGATAGTAGAGGTTGCTCAGGTTACGCCTCGTGCCACTGGAAGTTTCTGGCATTATTTGCATGAATACAAATGGTGGATTCTCTTGTTGCTGCTTGCGTTGCTTGCCCTACTTGCACTATTAAAAAATTTTTTAAGCGAGGAAAAACGTCGCACCTTGAGCTTGGTGCAAAGGTGCCTTCTTGGATCAATTGCCCTGCACAGCCTGCTGGCTTTCTTGCTAAGTGTTTGGGTGCTCTCCCACGCTGTTTATAAAACAATCAAGGAAGAACAAGTGCTTGAATTGGCAATCAATGAATCCGATGCGGCCATACAGCAGATGAGTCAGGAAATCCGTGAGGTTGTTCCAAACTTGCCCCAAGCCCAACCTGATCTAACCACCGAGCAGGCTGTAGTGCCTGCCTCTGCCGTGGTTCAGCCACCCGCTGACCCATCGCGACCGGTGGAGGTTCAGCAGAAAAATAAACCGAACGCCTTTGCCGTGCAGCCTAAGCAGGTGCAACCTATGCCAATTCATCCCGAGACTCTTTCCGCGATGACTCGCCCTCCGGTACTACCTGACCAAACGACATCTGCTAAGCCAAGCAAACAGGATCAGGGAGAAGCGAAGGCGCAGTCGAGCCGGGCCTTAGTCCAGGCGAGTGCGCAGGCCAAGGTGTCGGCGAGTCAGACACAGAATGTGGAAGTTAATCCGCAGACGACAGAGGCGGAGAATGTGAAGGCGGAGCAGGCGGCGAAGATGACTGCGGCGCAGACGGCCAACCCGGTGGATGCGAAGAAGCAGGAGGAGTTGGTTGAGGTTGCGCAGACGCAGAACAATCTTCCGAAACTGGAGACGGTTAGGAGTGAGAGCAAACAGGATCAGGGAGAAGCGAAGGCGCAGTCGAGCCGGCATTTACAAAAAGCCACACAACTACAACTAATAAAAGTAGCCACCACCTCTAATCAGACTCAGAGCCAACCCAACTTTGATGCAGTGATGGCTAAGGCTGTGGACATGGCCCAGCAGGTGGCCAAAACCACAGTGACCAACGTTGCCCCGATCCGTTTAAGTGCGGCAGCACGTTTGCTGAATACAGCGCCAATATTGCCAGCTACAGCACCAGTCATGGCCGCTACTAAAATCACCCTAGAGCAGGTGGGCCCGCAAGCGAAGACTGGGCAGGGCTTATTAGCGGCCAACAAAATTTCTGCCTTGCAGGCTGCCAAGGGAAACATGCCTAAATTAGTGGCCTCGACCAACGCAAAGGCTACTGGGCCCATCAACAATATGGTAGCCAAGAATGTGCTAGTTGAATCTGCACCGATTTCTGCACGGGTGCGAATGACTCAAGTCCAAGCTACCAAGATGAATGCGGTATTGCCTGAACTTCAGGTAGCTAAAGTGCGGATTGAGGAACTGGAAGCAATCGATCCAACGGTTTCCGCTGAAAAGAGATTGAGTAGAGCGCAGTCCAAGCAAACGATTGATCTAATCAAACTCAGTAGCACTCAATCTAAAGCCCTGCGGCAAAGCGTACCGATTGTGACGGTCATTGGTTTGAAACAGGTGCTGGAGCCGAATCTGAAACAGGCCCCGGCATCGGTCACAGTTTTGTCCGACAGGATGACCAATGCAAAGGCTACTGCACCCGGTGTGTCTGCCGCGGATCTTTTATCGGTTGAGTTGAGTTCGTTTGATCAGAAACCAATTGCCAGTCAGGTGGAGGGAAAAAAACTGAAATCCGCCATGAGCACCGTGAATATCCGGACCAGCACCATCCTTTCCGTATCGCCTGAAGATGGCCCAGTGGAGACGGATGAGCTTGTTCAGTCTAAGGCCTTACCAAAGTTAGACTCTAATCAATTGGCAGCCTTGCCCACATCGGAACTGAACGCTGAACCACTGGCTCTGACGGTAGTTGGCAACGATGTGGTGTTACCGGACATGAAATTTAAGCCAAGCATAAGTGCGATGGAGGCAAAAAGTGTGAGTCCGCTTATGGGTCGCAAGAACCCGAAAGTCCGCTTGAATTACATTGATCGGTTGGGGGGCAGTCAGGAGACCGAGAAGGCAGTGCGCCGCGCCTTGGATTGGTTTACTCGTAATCAGGAAAAGTCTGGTTGTTGGCGTGGGGAGGCAGGGCACTACACGGCAACAACAGGGATGGCGATGCTGGCGTATATGGGGTGGGGTGCCAAGCACACTGAGCAGGGTCCGTACCAGAGACCGCTCGCCAAGGCCGTGGAATGGATGCTGCGCGAAGAGAAAAACGGTGATCTGCGCGGCCGCTCTCATAGAGGCAACATGTACGACCATGGCATGGCCGCCATTGCCATGGCAGAGGCATACGCCTTGACCAAGGACAAGCGATTGCTGCAGCCGCTTGAACGTATTGTTCGTTTTACCGTCAATGCGCAAAACCCGAAGACTGGTGGTTGGCGTTACAGTACCTATAAGGAGAATCCAAATGACAAGGGAGACATGTCGGTTGTGGGATGGCAGATGATGGCGTTGAAGAGTGCGCAAATGGGGGGAATTAAAGTGCCGCAAGTGGCGTTTCAAAGGGCTGGAAACTTTCTGAGGTTTGTGGGAAAGGGAAGCACACATGGAGGTGAATATGTATATTTACCTGGTCATGGTCGCAGCCCAACTATGACTGCTGAGGGAATGTTTTCTCAGCAGCTACTTGGAGGTTTCCCACCCAGTCATCCCCGAATGCAGGAGAGTGTGAAATTGATTCAAAAAAATTTACCGAACCGGCAAAAAACTAACTACTATTACTGGTACTACGGCAGTCTCGCAATGCACCAGAACCAGGGTGATGCGTGGGAAAAATGGAATGAGAACCTGCGGCCTATTCTGGTTCGCAATCAAGTCCGCAACGGCAGCGATCGTGTGGATGGTAGTTGGGATCCAATAGGACAATACGGTCCCCAAGCTGGTCGTTGCGTGGTGACCGCCATGGCTACGCTCTCGCTGGAGGTCTACTATCGCTACCTGCCGCTTTCCTCACCTGAATGGTTAAAGAAAGGCAAGTAACCTTTTAGACTCGTCGCGTGACGAAATTCCTGCCGTTTTTAATCGAGAGCTTGGCTTGGCTGGAGCTGCTACCATCACTGAAAAGAATGACTGGATTTTAAGACGTGCGGTAATGCCGGCTGGGTCTAGATGGGAGTTGGAGTTGGTTATGTCGCACTGTGAACAACTTAGGTAGAATTTGTCGGTGACTGGACAAAGAATTACATCGGCCGCGAGGAAACTTATTTTGACTTTGAGGGGGCAAGCCCTGAGACTAAGGAAGCGCAGGTGCCTTTCTGGGGGGAGGGTTTTTCCATGAAACAACTTGCCGAACAAGCCGATTGAAACGATATTTACATATGATGGTTATTTTCTCCACATTTCGATCCAGCCTTCACTCCTTTTGCGGGGTTGTAGCCATTGCAATCTTCATCACCGGAGGGGTTGTCTTTCCTGCCTCCGCCCAAGACAGTAAAGCTGAGGATGCATATGAGGCTGCTGCAGGATTATTTAACTTAGGGTTGTGGGAACAGGCTGCGGCCGCTTACAAGGAGTACTTTAAGAAACACCCCAAGCATACTTTGGCCGGGCATGCGCACTATGGTTTGGGCCTTTGTTACTTCAATTTGAGGGACTATGCCTCCGCTGCCAAAGAACTGGAATCTGCGACCGCCAGTAAGGGGCCCGATGCGGTGGAGACAAATCTTTATTTGGGGCAGGCCTTGATGATGAAAACACCCGCGATGCCCAAGCATGCGGAACAGGCTTTTGGGTCGAGCCTAAAAGCCCTGGGTTTGCCCAAGAAGGGTTTGTTTGAAGGGAAATTAGTCAAGCGTGAATGGAACAGGGAAAGTGTAACGCAATGGTTGGGTAAGACCAAAGGGGCAGAGAAAAAACAACTGGCAACGGATGTGTTCACTGGCCTGTTGGAAGCGACTTATTTGCAGGGTGACTGGGCGTCAGTGGTTGGGAAAGCGGATGCGTTTGGAGAACTCATCAAAGGCTCACGCGTTGAACAGCGGGTGCGAGTTCTCACTGGCGAGGCTCATGAGAAGTCAGAGAATTACAAGGAAGCCGCCGTTGCGTACGAAGCGGCAGCCAGCCTCACAGGCGTTGATGCCTCGGAAGCGTTATTTCGCCTTGGCCTGGTTCGTCTGAATCACCTACAGGATTTCGAAGCCGCCGCGAAGGATTTTAACGAATTCACCAACAAATACAAATCGGACTCCAAGCGGCCAGCTGCAACCTTCAATGAGGCTTTATGCTATTACCGCAGCTATTACGACGCCGGGAAAAAAGCGGCTCATCTTACCGCGGCGATTGGCCGGTTTAATGGCTTTGTAAGATCTAACCCTAAGCATGAGCTGGCAGATAGCGCACAATTTTACGTCGGGCAACTTCAGCACATCAGCGAAAACTGGTTGGCGACTTTGAAAGCGCTTGAGCCGCTGATGGATAGAGAGAATCCGGATTTTGATCAACTTGTATTTCTCGTGGCAGATAGCCAGCATCATCTTGGGAATTGGGAAAAGTCGGCTAAGTTTTATCTGAAGTTTGCGACAGGGAACGAAAAGGCCCTTAACGCTGATGTGGCTCTGCACAACGCGGGAGTTGCGTACTCGAACTTCAAAAAGCCGGACACAGAACAGGCCATTGCGGCTTTCAAATTGCTGGAGGGAAAGTGTCCGAACAGTCCGCATCTACACAGTGCGCGTTTGAAGCTGGGGATCATTTACTATCAGGCCGGTCGCTTTGAAGAAGCCAAAAAGCCGCTCCAGAAGATTCCGGTTAGTCATGTGCTCAAAGCGGATGCAGATTATTGGTTGGCGTGGTCGGATTTGGATAATCGGAAGCCGGTTGACGCGGCCAAACGTTTCAAGGCCTTGGGTGCGCGTTTGGCTAAAACCACTCCAAAGCATCGACTGATTCCGCTCGCCAACTTGTATCAAGGTAGTGCGGAGTTTGATGGACGCCGGTTTACTGAATCCGTGCATACCCTATCCAAATTTGTGTCTGACTTTTCAGGACATGAAAAACTGGACGAGGCTGCCTTTAACCTGGGGCTGGCGCAAATGGAACTGGAAAAGTGGAATGACGCGATCAAGAGTTTTGAAATAGTTCCTGAAAAATCCGGTTACCATGATCGTGCTTTGTATCAGGCGGCTTGGAGCAAACGGTCAACCGCCAAACCGGGGGAGGCTATTCCGTACTACAAGACCTTGCTGGAAAAACATGCGTCCAGCCCGTTGGCCAACAATGTTGCACTCGAATTGGCTGAGGTAGAATCTCAGACTGGAGGCGAACAAGGGGTTGCGGATTCAGTTAGGCGACTTACTGAGTTATTGAAAAAGAAGCCTTCACCCAATGCTGAGTTGCGTCGCCTTGCACTTTGGCGCCTTGGCCTTGTGCAGCGAGACAGGAAGAATTACTTGGAATCAGCCAAGGCGTTTGAGGACTTGCTTGGTGGTGGGGCGGGAAATCTTCAGATTCAAGCGGCACATGAAGCAGGCGATGCGCATCGACAGGCTTCAAAAAATGCACGGGGACCAGCAAGAGATCGTGAGTGGAAGGCGGCCCTGAAGAATTTTGAGATTGCTGTAAAAGCTAAGAAGGCCGTTCCGGGAACTCTTGATGCTGAATTCCAAGAACAGTCGCTACTCAGTGTTGGCCAATGTAAGGCGCAGTTGGAACTATGGATGGATTCACAGAAGGCGTATGAATTGTTTGTCGAATCCAACCCGAAACACAAATTTATCCGGACGGCCCACCTCGGGTTAGGTTGGGCTTTGCAAAAGCAGGAAAACTATCCGGGCGCCATCACATCTTTTGAGAAAACGGTCGAGGGAGGGAAGCGCGATGTTACTGGAGCACGGGCTCAATTCCTTCTCGGGGAGTGTTATTTCGAGCGCGAGCAACATGATAAAGCGATTATTGAATTTGCGAAAGTGGAATCGCTTTACGCGTTCCCTCAATGGCAGTCCAAGGCGGCCTACGAGTTGGCACAGGCGCTCTTGTCAAAGGAAAATCGAGCCGCCGCACGTCAACAATTCGAGCGCCTGATTAAACGTTATCCTGACACACAAGCTGCCACAGCTGCTAAATCCGAGCTCAAGCTACTTAACTAGTGGCTTGGCATTTCTGTCCATATGGAAAAAGTTAAAACACACTTCTTCATCGCCTTTCATTTCGCGATGGTTGTGGTTGCCGCACCGAGTGTCTCGGCGCAAGACAATGGGCCAACGGGTGAAGTTGATCAGACGGTTAACTCAACAGGAGTCAGCAAGACGCCGGAAATAGTCACCCAGGAAAGAAAAACGTTGTGGGGGTTGCTCAGAAGTGGCGGGCTGATGATGGTGCCTCTGGCGTTTCTGGCTTTGTATGGGTTTTTCAAGGCAGGGGTTCAAATATACGTGATTATTTTTTCCAACGGAATTGAAAAGGATCGGGCATTGTTGGAACAATTGGATCCCAATAAGACGCCGTGGACGGAAATGGGAGGCATTGTCGGGGCTGATATTGAGAAGCGCGATAAGGCAGCGTTTCCCCCGATGTGTGCGGCTGCGCTGATACGTATCTATCAGGGAAAGGAGGCCATGGAAGAGGCCTTAGTAGAGGAAGGAGCGCTGCAACTTGGCCGCCTGAAGCGAGGTGTTAAACCATTGCAGGGAGTGGTGATGGTTGCGCCCTTGCTTGGGTTGCTCGGAACGGTCTATGGTATGATCGCTTCCTTTCAGAGCTTGGGATCGGCGGGTGACGATAAGGTGGAGTTTCTTTCCGCGGGGATTTACGAGGCACTGGTTACCACGGCCGCCGGGCTAACGATTGCGATTCCGTTCCTTTTTCTTTACCTATGGCTCAACCGGAAAACGGATGAAATTGGAGAGAATTTAAATCGACAAGCCAGGGCATTCTTGGGAGCATTATTTCCCGAGAAGAGAGTCTATTCTGACGAAGAAACAGTGGCTAAAGAGAGTCTTGGGGCGGATATAACGTGAAAATAATTGAGGTTCAGGAAGATCAGGAAACTGGCATCGACGTTGCTCCGTTGATCGATATTCTTTTTACCCTGATTATCTTTTTCTTGGTTACCTCGACTTTTGAGGAACAAGAAAAGGAGGAGAAAATCCAATTGCCTCGTCATGGCGGATCTTCTTTAGCGAGCAAAGATCGTCCGTATTTTATCAATGTCCTCAGTGATGGCACTTATTCCGTGGGAGGCGAGATAGTGGATTTGGATCATCTTCAAGTGAAACTCAATTTAAAGTTTGAAAAGAAGCCGGATCAGAAGGTGGTCCTTCGGGGAGACGCCAAAGCCTTTCACGGACAGACGACCTCGGCTTTGGCGGCCGCTCGCGAGGCCGGATTTTCATCAGCCAACATAGCCTGGGATACCAGGCCATTACATCAATGATAATTTCCAACTTTAGGTAAATGTAAGCAATGGGACGCCTCTTCAAATTTTGGAAGCGCCTTCAAATATTCAATTATATTATTGAATTATTTGATTCTGCATTAGATGGCAGCACATCTAAAGAAGATGGGGGTCGGCGTCGATTATTTCGACGGCATATTAGATTCGGACTATTTGTCCTGTTTTTTTCTGCGTTCGTTACCGGTTTGTATATTTATGAGAAGAACTGGGTTATTACAGGCAAACGGCAGATCGGCATAAGCGAGCAGCTGTCTATTTCGCTGAATGGCGAAGACTCTGCGGTTCAGCAGATGAGCAACGAGATCCGCGATTCTATTCTAGAGACGCCCATGTCCACAGCTGCTTCTTCGCAGTCAGTGACTCAATCTGCCTCGTCCATGAACGCAGCCCGGAGCAATCCGAAAAACACCGCATCAGAATCCGCCTCCGCCAGCAGTGCTAACTCATCCGGCTCACCCAGTGCTGCAAGTGCCAGTAGCTCGTCGTTTTCACCGTCTGTTTCTCAAACCAGCTCCAGCGTTTTGAGTGGTCAGGCCCGCGCCGAAACCAGCCCGAGCATGAGCCTACCTTCCGCTCAACTTTTGGCTCAATCGGCGTCGGGAATGAATGCAGCTCGGAGTAATCCACAGGATGCGACCTCGCAATCCGCTTCGGCCAGCAGCTCCACTTCGCTGAAATCTGTGAGTGCCGCGGGAGCGAGAGGTTCCTTTTCGCCATCGGTTTCAGGATCGCGAGCAGGAACGTCAGGAGTGATGAGTAATGGAGCACGAGCAGAAGCCGGCCAAGGCATGTCAGGAGTTTCATCCCAATCGTTGGCGCAGGCTGCTTCAGGGGCGCGGGGGACGGCCCGGAATGGTCCGAGCAGTTCGTCCGGACTGGGGACCGGATCGGCGCGAGCGGCCAATACCTCAGCATCGGTTTCAGGTTCGGGAGCGAGAGGTTCCTTTTCGCCATCGGTTTCAGGATCGCGAGCAGGAACGTCAGGAGTGATGAGTAATGGAGCACGAGCAGAAGCCGGCCAAGGCATGTCAGGAGTTTCATTCCGACAAAGTTCGCCAGTGGGGCGATCGAGATTATCCAGAAGTGCATTCAATACAGATCAGGTAATGATTCAAGCTGGGTCGCAGTCCATGGCGGGGCCAGTTAGGGTTGGTGGAGTTCGTGGTAGACCGAGATCAGCTTATGTTACCCCTTCTGTGATTTCAGGACCATCGGCATCATCGGTGAGAACTGCTGTTGCCGAACCAACAAACAGCCAAAAACCATTTGTCCCGACGGTGACACTTGCTCATCGAACAGTTCCAACTGCCGCAGAAGTGAGTTCGGAACCACTTTCGGATATTGATACAAGTTTTTCCCCGCCGGTTGAAATTAGTCAGTCTCGCAGAGGGCCCGTTGTTGATAAGCTAAAGTCAGTCAATTCGGTGAAGAAGATGACAGACTTGGAAAAGTTTCGCACGCAGGGCTTTAAGACGCGTACAGAAGGAAAAGGGAAGAATTTTGTTTTCATAATCGATAAGTCGGAGAGCATGTTGCAGGACAATAAATTAGAAGGAGCTACACAGGCCTTGGAGCGTACATTGGAAAAGCTGGAAGAGGGCGAGAATTATTTCATCTATTTTTTTAGTGACAATACTTTGGGGATGGATGAAGGGCGCATGATGGAAGCAACATCGGTCAACATCAGCACCACGAAACTATGGGTAAGTAGCATGTCTCCGAGTGGTTTTACAAATCCGCGTGAAGCGTTGACGGATGCTTTTGATAAACTTAAGCCTACGACTATTTGGCTCCTTTCTGATGGCAAGTTCTCGTCTTTTAAACATGTGGAAATAGGTAACAAGACCCGCTTGGTAGGACTTCCGTCGGTTCTGAAGATGATACGGAAACTAAATGGGCCAAGAAATGTCAGGATTAACACGATCGGATTCGCGGCGCGCGAAAATCAGGTGGATGCTTCGTTGAAGGATATTGCAAAGGAAAATGGTGGAACCTATGAGTTCATTCAGACGGGTGAGAAATAGTGTAGAGGAATGTAGGTGTAATAGGGTTTTGTAATTATAGGTTTATGAGTTTTAATATCCAGAGATCTTAACGCAGAATATAACCAATGGCGGAAAATTAATATTGTGTGCTGACAAGGCTGTGCGGAGTATTCCAGTGAACTTCCCTCATCGTATTATGAAACAAATCCTCGTTCTCATTGCCCTAATTCCATTCCTCCTTTTTGCTGAAGATAACTTTAAGCCCCTCTTCAACGGCAAAACCCTTGAAGGGTGGCGTAATATCAACTGTGCGCCGAACACTTGGTCGGTTAAGAACGGGATGATTCACTGCACTGGAAAGCCCATTGGGGAATTGCGTACATTGAAGATGTATGAGAATTTTATTCTTGAGGTGGAATGGCGTCATTTGAAGCCGCGTGGCAATGCAGGTATCTTTGTCTGGGCTGATGCCTATACCGCCAAGGGGCAGCCTTTTCATCGGGGTGTGGAGGTGCAGGTGCTGGAAAATGCGTATGGGAGCGGCCGCGGCCACACGACGCATGGTGATATTTTCCCCATTCATGGAGCCAAGATGACACCCATTAACGGTCGTGGCGGATCCCGGGCTTTCCCAACCGAAGATCGCAGTAAGCCTTCGCCGCAATGGAACCACTACCGCGTCGTTTGCAACAACGGCGAGATTTCGTTGGCGGTGAATGGCATGGTGGTGACGCGCGGCAAGGCGGCCAAACCTCGCAAAGGCTACATCTGTCTGGAATCAGAGGGTTCCCCTGTGCAGTTCCGCAACATGAAGATCAAAGAACTGCCCAGTACCAACCCAAAGCCTGAGGAAACAGCCAAGGCCGAGGCTGGTTTCCACAGTCTCTACACCGGTGTGGACCTGTCTGGTTGGAAACCCGACAAGCCCGGTGCATGGGCTGTCAATGATTGGCGCCTCACCACCAAGGGCGGCAGTGCGCTGCGTACGGAAAAGAAATTTACCAGCTACGAAATGTTTGCCGACTTTCGCGCCGACGGAAAAGAAGCTCCACTTGAGCTGCCAAACATCGGGGCGGTTGGCGAGTTGAAGAATCTCTCCAAGGGATGGAACCGCGTGCAGGTCACCCGTCAAGTGGGTCGCATCAAGATGGAACTCAATGGTAAGGTGGTTGAAGAGCTACAAATTCGAGAAAAAGGACCCTTGAAACCCGGCCCTATCACGCTGTCTCCCAAGGTGGCAGCGCAATTCGCCAATATCTTCGTTAAGGAACTAAAGTAGAGGCCTTACACACCCTTTGGGGTTCCCCAATGCTCGCGGTATTCCCGCCGTACCAGCTTATTCGCCTTTAAGTTGTTGTCCATTCGCTCATTCTTCGGATCGAAGTGCAGCATTTCTCCTGTACGGATCGCAATGTTACCCAGATGGCAAAGGGATGATGATAAGTGTCCGATCGTAATGTCCGCTCGAGAGCGTTTGTTGTTGCGGATACAGTCGATGAAATCCTGATGATGTCCGGCGAGGTCCGGGCCGCCGCCACCTTCCTTCACTAGTTGATTGCGCTCGTGGTACAGCTTCCAGCCCTCCTTCTTGCCCATCACCATCATGCCTTTCGTTCCGTAAAATACATTCCCGTTCTCCATGCCTTGCTGCTTGTAAGGCGACCAGATGCGCATTTCAAAAATGAGCTGCTTCACGCGCCCGTCCTTGCCGGGCGCATACTCAAACAGACAATTTTGTGTATCCGGCCACTGCATGTCATCATCAAAGACGTACTTCCCGCCCATCGCACAAATTTTTGATGGATGCGTCTCCACTCCCAGTCCCCAGCATGCAAGATCGATATCGTGCACGCCATCATTTCCCATGTCGCCCGTGCCAAAGTCATGCCACCAGCGCCAGATGCCATGCAGCATATTTGGCCGGAACTTGACTTTCGGAGCCGGGCCCAGCCATGTGTCAAAATCCAGGTGTGCTGGCGGCCTGCCCGGCTTGCTCTTGCCGATACTACTGCGCCGTTGGCTGTTCCACGCTTTGGCCACAAGCACCTCACCGATCGCACCATCCGCCAGAAGCTCCATCGCCTCTCGGATACCCTCGGTGCTTCGAGTCTGTGTGCCTACCTGCACCACACGCTTATTCCGACCTGCCGCTTCCACCATCAACCGGCCT
>CBFHWX010000045.1:0-20731 GCA_965659445.1 Limisphaerales bacterium
CGCGGCATCCCAAACACGGTACGCAAAGGCGTCTCATTTTCTGCCGAATATGCCGCCTGCGATCCATAGCCTATTACCCAAATGCCCATCAACAACCACAAACCCACCATCACAAACATCTCACGCTTGGATTGCCGGTAGGAGGCTCCTGTGTCCGGGCGTTGTTGAACAGTTGCCATGTGTGGGAACGATTCCTTCAACGGCGTGTGGACGCAAAGAAAAAATAACCTTTCCGCTTTGAACCCAACACGCAAAACTTGTCCAGTGAGCGACCCCATAATTACTTTGGAATCCCTCTACACCGCCGTGGTGGCTGATGTGCTCGACACTTTAGGCCACCGCCGTCAAACACTCAGCACCGAAATCCGTGCCATGACGCCCGCCAGCCGCGTCTGCGGCAGAGTGTTTACCGCCCAAGCTGTCGCCGTGAATACTATTCCCGAAGAACCCTACAAACTCGAGATGGCTGCAATTGATTCAATGCAATCCGGCGACGTTCTGGTGGTCGACGCGGGAAATAACCGCCAAAGTGCTTTCTGGGGCGAACTCCTCTCCACTGCCTGTAAAGCCAAGGGAGTGCGTGGTACAGTGATGAATACCTGCACTCGCGATTTATGGGCACTGGTGAAAATGGATTTCCCGGTCTTTGCCATAGGATCAACGCCTGCTGACAGCAAGGGCCGCATCGACGTTACCGAGATAGGCCAACCCATCACCATGAACGATGTGAACATTAAGACCGGCGATTTTCTCCTTGGCGATGAAGATGGAGTGGTGATCATTCCAACCGAAATTCTCAATGACACCGTGCGCCTTGCCCGTGAAAAGATAAGCGGCGAAAACACCGTGCGCGACGATCTCATCGCGGGCATGCCGGTCACCGAGGCATTTTCAAAACATGGAATCCTGTGAGTAGGCGCATTCTCATCGCCGGCCTGTTTCATGAGACCCATACGTTTGCAGACCGCACCACAGGATTAAAAGATTTTGAAATCCGCCTCGGCGATCAACTGCTAGCCTGTGCCGGGGATGCCTCACCATTTGGTGGTGTCCTGGAATTCGCGCAGCAACAGGACTGGAAAATCATCCCTGCTCTCGATTATCGCGCAACCCCAAGCGGGACGGTCACAGATGAAGTGATGGAACAGTGGTGGAGCGATTTTCGAAAAACATGGCAACGGGATTGCGACGCGATTTTTCTGGTGCTGCATGGAGCCATGGTGTGCGAATCGTTTCCGGACGTGGAAGGCGAAGTACTCGAGCGCATTCGAAAATTACCCGAGGCAAAAGAGAAACCCATTTTCGGCGTGTACGACTTGCACGCGAATTTCAGCCCCGCCATGGCGAAGCATGCGGATTGTCTCGTTGCTTACCGAGAAAATCCGCATACCGATGCACGCGAAAGTGGAGTGCGGGCCGCCAAATTATTGCTACGGCACTTTCAAACCGGACAACTTCCGCAAACAACACTCCGCCAACTCCCTGTCATCTGGGCACCAACCGGCACTGCAACTGTCGATGACCCTATGCAATCGCTAGAAAAATGTGCGCGCAAATTCGAGGACGACGACCTATGGGCCATCAACATCACCGCTGGGTTTGCCTTTGCTGATACGGTGGATACCGGTGTGAGTTTTCAGACTATCGGCACCAGCGACGGAAATCCTGCACTAGATCAATTGGAATCGATCGCTTGGCAACTCCGAAAACATGGCTGTCATATTGATGCCCCAATCGATAACATAATGCCCAAGATTGGCGAATCCGTCACTGGACTGACTGTCCTTGTGGAACCCGCGGATAACATCGGCGGCGGTGCGCCGGGCGATTGCACCGGTTGCCTGCGCGCACTGATCACGCATGGGATTGATAACGCCTGCGTGTGCCTGAATGATCCTGAAGCCATCCGGAAGCTTGAGGGCATTGAAATCGGTGAGCAGATCAATTTGCCCTTGGGCGGTAAGGAGAGTCGGTTTGATCAGGGACCTTTGGATCTGAAGGTGGAGTTGCTATCACGCAGCGACGGCCACTTCGAGCTTGAAAACAAGCAAAGCCACCTTGCCTCCATGTGCGGCGACTTCTTTGAGATGGGCCCGTGTGCTGTCGTTCAGCATGGCGGTGTAAAAATCCTACTGACCACTAACAAGACCGCGCCTTTTGATCTTGGCCAATGGCGCAGCCAAGGGATCAACCCTGAGGAATTAAATGTGATCGTGGTTAAAGCAGCGGTTGCTCATCGAGCGGCATACGACCCTATCACTGCGCGGAGTTTCACGGTCGACACACCCGGCCCATGCAGCAGCAATCTGAATCGGCTGCCTTACCGGAAAGTCCGGCGGCCGATCTGGCCTCTGGATAATTAGCCTTTTTTGGAAAACTTAGCCCAACTATCGCGCAGACCGACAATTCGATTAAAGACGGGCCTGCCCTCGACACTGTCCTTGGAATCGGCAATGAAATAGCCGGTACGCTCAAACTGAAAACGGTCACCCGGAAAGGCCTGGACCAGTTCCGGCTCAAGATAACCTGTGATAATCTGCAACGAGTCAGGGTTAATGCAGTCAAGAAATTCCCCATCCGCCTCGGGATCTTCCTGTGAAAATAGACGATCATACAATCGCACCTCCGCCTCCATGGCATGCTCGGCACTAACCCAGTGGAGAGTGCCTTTCACCTTGCGACCATCGGGCGCGCTGCCTCCGCGCGTCTCGGGATCATACGTACAGTGAAGGCGAATGACGTTGCCGTTTTCATCTTTCTCCACGCTCTGGCAAGTGATGAAGAAAGCGTAGCGCAGGCGCACCTCGCGCCCCGGTCCAAGCCGGAAAAATTTCTTGGGAGGATCTTCCATGAAATCCGAGCGCTCAATATACAGACGATGACTGAAAGGCATAACCCGTTTTCCCGTACTCTCATCTTCCGGATTGTTGATCGCCTCCAGTTCCTCGATTTGCCCCTCGGGATAATTGTCAATGATGACTTCCAGTGGATCAATCACGACGCAACGGCGCTCCGCAGTCTTGTTTAGTTCGACACGGATGCTGTTTTCCAAAAGGCCCACATCGGTCTTAGCATTGTATTTTGTGACTCCGATGCTCCGGCAGAAATTTCGGATGGACTCCGCGGTAAAACCACGCCGCCGCAAGCCGGCCAAGGTTGGCAGGCGCGGGTCATCCCAGCCATTTACATGTTTTTCTTTCACGAGTTGAAGCAGCTTACGTTTACTCATGATTGTATAAGTGAGGTTGAGTCGCGCAAACTCATGCTGATTGGGGCGCGGCTGCGGCACGGGCAGATTATTCAGCACCCAATCGTACATCGGCCGATGCACCTCAAACTCCAGCGTACAGATCGAGTGTGTGATGCCCTCAATGGAGTCGCTGAGGCAGTGGGTGAAATCGTACATCGGATAGATGCACCACTTTGCGCCGGCATGATGATGCTCGGCATGGCGAATGCGATAGATCACCGGATCCCGCATATGCAGATTCGGTGATGTCATGTCGATTTTCGCCCGCAAGGTTTTCTCGCCTTCGGCAAATTCCCCAGCGCGCATACGCGTGAAAAGATCGAGACTTTCCTCCGTGCTGCGATTGCGAAACGGGCTTTCCTTCCCAGGCTTTTCCGGCACCCCCCGATATTCCTCCCATCCCTCTAACGACAGATCACAGACATACGCTTTCCCATCACGGATTAACCGCACGGCATGGTCATGCAACTGCTCAAAGTAATCTGAGGCAGAAAACATGCTCTCCGCCAACACGGAATCCGCCCAGCCATCAATCATCCAGCGCACATCCTCGGTGATTGAGTCAACATACTCAGCGTCTTCCTTCACCGGATTAGTATCATCAAAACGCAAGTTGCAAACACCGTTGTTTTCCAGTGCAACCCCAAAATTTAGGCATATGGATTTCGCATGGCCGATGTGCAGGTAACCGTTAGGCTCCGGTGGGAAGCGAGTGACTATGCTTTTGTATTTATTCGCCGCAACATCCACCGCAACAATATCACGGATAAAATCACTTAACGGTTCGTTGGTTACATCATCACTCATGGGCGGTGTGTTTCGTGCAAAAGGATTGGGGCGTCAACTATTTTGCGGCGTATATGAGGCTTTTCCGATCCAAAGATCCAGTACCGCCAAGGGTAATACCAACGCCGCCGCAGTAAACCAGATGAATAACTTGAAGATATACATGCAAATAGTCGCCTGCAATTCACCCTGGATCAGAGGCACGAAAAGAAGCGTCAAGAAAATCAGCACAAGGCCGCCCACGCCCAGACCCAAAGACCACAGGGCACGTTTAGCGGCAAACTTGGGTGCACGACTGGCAGTATTCGTGAAGCCAACAATCACAGCGGCCATTTGGAGTGCCAATCCCGTCACCATCCCCAAACCAAAAAAGAATCCTCCAATGAATGAGAATAACGAAAAGAAAATGAGCATCGACTGAAAGAGAAACACAAAGACACCACCAATAAGGCCGAAATAATACGCTCCTGATGAATTGGGGCGGAAATGGCGTGCAGCATGGGGAGTAAGAAGGATAGTGAAGTAAAGCGTTTGGACCACACCCATTAAAATAATGATGGTCATTAACATTGCTGCCCCAATACCAACAAATCCTTGAAGGATTCCGAGTGCATTATTTTTCGCTTCAGATCGCCCTGCTTCCTGTGTGAGATCAACCCCTCCATTCAAATGAGTGAAGGCTTCCATTACCTTGACAAATCCCGCACCACCAACCAAAAGCACCAGCACAAGGGGTAACAGGCAAATCAAAATTGCCACTCCTCCTCGAATTCGACCCTTCAGCATAAAGCCGGCCACTCCAAGCACGAAACCGGCCAGAGCCGGCCAGATCATTAACGGAATCGCCGCCCAAGTAAGATGTTCTTTGGCCCAGGCGAACTGCAGGTTAACCACACCCATACCATCGGCGAGTTTTGTCGGCCAAATAAACGCGAGCAAGTAAAGCAACCCTATCGCCAGCCAGGCAATGGAACGAATGCGCTCTTCCTTTTCCGGAGCATGGCGACGCACATCTGGATCATTCTCATGCGGATCCCTTGGCTCATCCGGTTGCTCGATGTCAGGAATCTTTTTAGGATCAATGATCTCAGCTGGTAGTTCCGGCGATAATCCAGATGGATTTGAAGAAAGTTCATTCTCATCCGGTAAAACTTCACTCACTGGCTTCCATTCACCAAGCCCTTCACTGGTGGCAAAAGTACTGGGCAAAAGCTTGCCAGACTTCAGCCAGAGGCGAATTTCATCTTCATTGAAAGGACCGGTCGCCTCCCCAGCCTTAACAAGAAAAATTTTCATCCTAGAAGTTTTGCCCGTCCGGCTCCCGCTTCCCGCACAACAAATCTATGACAGCCATTGGAAAAAGGATGCAAATACCACCAAGCCAAGCCATGTATTTAACTCCAATCAGGAACCAACCCATAACCGAACCAATGCGAGCATTCAACGGCTTCTCCAATTTCTTCAGGTATTTTTCCTGATTGGCTACGTCGTAACTTGTCCATACTTCACCAAACTGACCCGTCACATACTTATAACGTTTTTCGGCGTTTTCTGTATATTCGTTGGAGCTGGCATAAATCACCTTACCCCACATTGGCACGATTGGCATCAGCATTGAGGTTATCATCAGGGTCACTGCGAGGTTGGAATATTTTTTTATCAAGCTGGGACGGATTCTCCGCTGATTCATAAAACACATGACCGCCGCCCCAATTTGCATCAACATCATCAACACCAAGCCGAGTCCGAGCATCAAGTCATTAGAAATACTATCAATGGCCGTCATCACCAAAATCCCATCACCCAAGGGCAACAACCACATTAGGATGACCACTGCTCCACCTACCATGGCCATCACATAAGCGGCCATATTATCCGGTCGATAAAAACGCACCTTGGCCCCGGCTACAATTCCAATCCAAGCAATCCCAAAAACCATGATCAAAGCGGGGTATTCACCCGGGTTAAATTTCAATTTATCATAAAAATGATTAACGGACTGAGGCCCAGTTTTGGGTTCCGGTACATCTATCTCAATTGTATCACCCCCCTGAGGGGGCGGTTCTGCAGGGAGCGGCTCCGATATATCTGTCCGCACCTGCAACTCAAACTTCCCGACTTCGGGAACCGCAATACTCATGCCAATAATAATCAGGCCCAATGCGAGCAATACACCTCCCCGATCACGACCATGCATCGACGAAGCCATGATGCAGCATGCGATGCCAACAACCCCCGCCGAGAGAACATCAAACATCATCTCCCACGGGTAAGGTTTCATAGCCTCATTATCACCCAAAGGCTCGCCGGGCTTCACCCACATCTCGTATAAAGGAATATTAAATTTCCCTGCATCCCCGTAAACGGGAAGAACGCACCCAATCAGAAACGCCCAGCCCACCGAGTTAACAAACGCACTTCGCTGGGCGGTCTCCGCCTCAAAGGATTGTGAAGGGGGTATCTTCAGCTCGGCTGGTTGCGGCTGTGCGGCGGCCGCCTGTTCTTCCGGAGACGGCAGGGGATCGTCAACGTTATGGCCACATCCCAGGCAGATAACATCGTCCGGCCCCATTCCTGCACCGCATTTTGGGCAAGCTAATCCCGGCACAGATGCTGGTACATCACCTCCCACTTCCGTTATGGGGTACCAGTCCGCCGCGCCCTCGTGCCACGCCATATCCGTTGCCACAAGATTTCCAGAAGCAAGATACTCCCGTACCTGCTCGGAAGTATACGGACCGAATTCTTGCCCGTCTCTGGAAATATGGATCATCATAACCAACGTAGGCTCAACCCATTGAGCGAACACGAAACCACGTGTTTTTTCAAGGCCGGAGTCCCTCGGGCCACCACCGCATCACGCGATGCCGGCCGATTTCAGGTAACTCAAAAAAATCACCACAAGCCTCAAAACCAAGCCGGTCATAAACTGGGATTGCCCTAACTCTCACATCTGCCCAGAGCGCAGCTTGGCGCGCAGCCGCATAAACCTGCGTAGCCTGCACTAACTTGGCACCGATCCCCTTCCCACGTAAAGCTTCCTCAACGCCCAACCAACGGACACGCAATCGGCAATCGTGCATGGGTTCGTCGAGTACGGCGATGCATCCAACGGGCTCGTCGTCATGAAAGGCGGCACCCAACACAGTGGTCGAATTTTCTGTCATCTCGGCATCCGTCTCCGGCTCGGCAAGCTTGAACGGATAGAGCGTGCGACGTCGAACTTCGGCGATGACTTGCGGTAACACGTCCCACTCATATGTGAACGCCTCCGCCATGGGTCTCAACTCTCGATCACGTTGATCTCCACCGGCTCCACCTTGATATCCTTGCGCTCGAGCCATTTAGCGGCCTTTGTCAAGTCCTTGCGGGCGCCCTCCAATTCAAGGCAGACGATACCAATTTCATCTCGTACTTCAGCCTGACGGATATTGACTACAAGTTTAAAGCGCGTGACCAACTCGTAGATCACTGGCGAAGTAATGTGCTTAGGCGGATACATCAGCCACAAGCGCAGGCGCCTGTTGGCTGGTTTCTCCAAGGCTCTTTTTTTGGCCGCTTTCTTCTTCTTTGCGGGCATGGGCTCAACCACCGGCGATGGCAGGAATGATGCTGACCTCGTCGCCATCCTTGAGCGGAGTTTCCTTTTCCTGTAAGAAGCGAATGTCCTCCTCATTGACGTAGACGTTGACGAACCGGCGCACTTGACCGTTATCATCGAGCAGTCGCTCCTGAAGGCCTGGGTAACGGCCTTCAAGATCGGCAATGGCGTCGCTAATGGTCTCGGCGCTGGTCTCCACAATTTCCTCATCGTGAGTGAGTTTGCGCAGCGGAGTGGGAATACGAATTTGAACTGGCATAAATTAATTGGTAGCGATCAGGGATTTATCACTGGCCAGTAGCGCGTCAAACTCGCGTAAACTGGGGCTGATTTGCCGAGTGTCACCCGCATAGCCTTCCACCGCATCAAGGGTCTTGAGTCCATTGCCAGTGACACACAGCACGGCGGAATCATCGGCGGGTATGGCGCCGCTGGCAATGAGTTTCTTGGCCACGCCCACTGTCACGCCGCCGGCTGTCTCTGAAAAAATGCCTTCAGTCTCCGCCAAGAGTTTGATCCCCTCACGAATCTCATCATCTGTCACATCGTCCGCCGCTCCGCTTGTTTCATTAAAAACCTTCAGCGCGTAGAATCCATCCGCCGGCGTGCCAATAGCAAGGCTCTTGGCTATGGTGTCCGGCTTTACAGGTTTGAAAAAATCCTGCCCTTCCCTAAACGCCTGACTGATAGGTGAACAGCCAGTAGCCTGTGCTCCATGAACACTGTAGGGTGTTTCCTTGACCAACCCCACCTTGACGAACTCCTGATAGCTCTTTTGAATTTTTGTGAGCAACGAACCAGAAGCCATCGGAACCACGGTGTGACGCGGAATTTTCCAGCCAAGTTGCTCGATAATTTCATAACCCTGACTCTTCGAACCCTCCGCGTAGTATGGCCGCATGTTTACATTCACAAATGCCCAGTTGTATTTGCCAGCAATTTCAGCGCACAGACGGTTCACCTCATCGTAATGACCCTTGATGGAAATCACGTTGGCATCGTAAATGAGCGAATTAACAACCTTACCTTTCTCAAGATCATGTGGGATGAAGACAAATGCCTTCATGCCTGAAGCCGCCGCATTCGCGGCTACGCTGTTGGCAAGATTACCAGTCGACGCGCAGGCCACCACATCATACCCCAGCTCACGCGCACGGCTCAGAGCCACACTAACCACGCGATCCTTGAAGGAAAGCGTGGGGTAATTAACCGTGTCATTTTTGATCCAGAGCTCACGAATACCTAACCTTTTGGCAAGTCGGTCTGCCTTGATAAGCGGAGTAAAGCCCACCTCAAGACCTACCGTGGGTTCATTCGCCACTGGCAACAGTTCGCGATAACGCCACATGCTTTGCGGTCGGCTAGCAATTGATTTTCTCGTAAGCTTACCCTCAATTCGATCATAATCATACGCCACCTCGAGCGGTCCGAAATCAAACTCACACACATGCCGCGCCTCGAGCGGATACTCCCGCCCGCACTCGCGACACCGCAGTGCCTTCATGTATCCCTGTCCTTTTGCCATAGCGTTTCGCCAAATAAAAAACCCGCTCGTGACGATGAGCGGGCGAAATTCACTTGCGCCAATGCTCATCTTCCCGGCTTACGCCGGCTGGATTTGGCACCTGGACATTGAAACGCGCCGCTTCAACCGGTTGCCGTGACATCAACGGGCCAGACCCTCCGTCACTCTTTATGAGCGCTCTCCTAAAAGAGCGAAGAAACTCTAGTGAAATCTCTGGTTACGTCAACACTTAATCAGAAAACTCACCTGAAAACTGCTGCTGCCGGAGCGATTCGTAGAGCACCAAAGCCACGCAATTTGCCAGATTCAAGGAGCGAGCCTCGGCGTTGTACATCGGAATCCGAAGACAACTTTCAGGATTGTTTTCCAACAATGTAGGTGGTAATCCCGCGGTTTCCCGACCGAATACAAGGTAATCGTCTGGATTGAATTCAGCTTCATCGTAACGCATCTTCCCTCCCTTCTCCACAAACCAACACCCCGCTCCAACCGGCAACGCCTTCGTAAACGCGGCCCAATTATTCCACACCTGCCAATCCACCTGCTGCCAGTAATCCATTCCGGCGCGCTTGAGCAAGGAGTCATCCAGCCGAAAGCCAAGAGGGCTAATCAAATGCAACTTAGAATTTGTCGCCGCACAAAGCCTCGCAATATTGCCAGTATTTGGTGGAATCTCAGGCTCAACCAACACAATATTCATTTGCTGGCATTCTTCTTAATAATAAACACGCCACAACGTCAGGCCTTGTGCCGGTGCATTCATACCCGCCACACGCCGATCGCGTTCCCGGAAAATTCGGCGAATATTCGCCTGGGTCATCTTCCCCTGCCCCACTCGTTCTAGTGTACCTACAATTCCCCGGCACATTTTGTAAAGGAAACCTTCGCCCTCGATGATGATTTTCCAAGTGAAGCCCTCCTTGCGCACATCACACCGCGTAATCCGCCGCACTGTGGATTCCATTTCGTACTCGTGCGTGGAGGCAAACGATTTGAAATCTTTTTTACCTACAAACAACTTGGCAGCTTTTTGCATCTTGTCTAAGTCAAGAGGAACCGAAACATGCCAAGCGCGATTAAGCAGCAGAGGATTCATCGCTGCATGATTCCAGATGAGATACAGATACTGCTTTTTCTTCGCATCAAAGCGAGCATGGAAATCCTCCTTCACTGACTTGACCACTACGATGCGGATGTCGACTGGCAAGAATGAATTCACTGCCAAAAGCAACTTACGCGCATCCATCCGGCACTCGGCTTCTGGAATATCCACATGCGCCACCATACCCATCGCATGCACTCCCGTATCGGTACGGCTTGAGCTGTGAACCCGATTCACACTCGGAAATAATTCGCACAATGCCTCTTCCACCCGTTGCTGCACCGTCACTCTTCCCTTTTGCACCTGCCATCCGAAATAGCGTGTGCCGTCGTAGGCAATGGTGAGCTTAAAGCGCAGCATGTTAACCAGCAAGACTGTCAAGATAGGCCTGCAGCATCACCGCGGCCGCCGAAGCATCGACTTTCGCCTTTGCTTTCTTTGCGTTCACACCGGCTTCGCGTAGATTTTTCATGGCAGAAACACTGGTGAGCCGCTCGTCCCAAGATTGAATCGGCACGACCACAGATTTTTTCAACGTCGCCATGAAACCCTGTACTTTCAAGGCCTGTGGGCCATAGCTACCATCCATGTTACGGGGCATGCCCACAATGATCTGCTCAATCTGCCGCTCGGCCACAATTGTTTTCAATCGCTTCAGAAATACCTCATACGGCTTTGCCAAAATATACTCCAGAGGATGCGCAAGCATACCGAGGTCATCGCTTACCGCTATGCCGATACGTTTGTCACCGTGGTCAATCCCAAGCGCATTCATTACAACGTCGCCATTACCTTCTCTGCCGCCGAAATTGTGGCATGGATATCCTCATCAGAGTGAGCCGAAGAAATGAAACCAGCCTCATATGGCGACGGTGCAAGATACACACCCTCGGCTAACATTCCGTGGAAATATTTTTTGAAACGCTCTCGATCGGCTTGCATCGCCTCGGCAAGATTATGAACTGGATGATCGATGAAAAAAGTACAAATCATCGAGCCAATGCGTTGGATTGTCACAGCGATGCCGTTCTTCTTAGCTGCCGCATTCAGGCCAGTCTCCAGCTTCGCGCCAGATGTTTCGAGTTGCCGATGAATTTTTCCTGATTGCAGCTGTTCCAGTGCCGCAGCTCCAGCCACCATCGCCAATGGGTTTCCGCTAAGTGTACCCGCCTGATACACCGGGCCATCGGGCGCGAGCACATCCATGATTTCAGCCCGTCCGCCGAAGGCGCCAACCGGCAAACCGCCTCCAATTATTTTGCCGAAGCAACTCAAGTCCGGGGTGATGCCAAAGTGTTCCTGTGCCCCACCCAAACTCACGCGAAAGCCGGTCATCACTTCGTCAAAAATCAACAGACTCCCGCTCTCTTGTGTAATCTCTCGAAGAAACTCCAGATAACCCGGTTGCGGCAGATACACCCCCGCATTACCGGGCACTGGCTCAAGAATGATGCCGGCCACCTGCTCTTGATTTACCGCAAACGCCTCTTCAACAGCCGCTTTGTCGTTGAACGGTAACACGATGGTGTGCGCGGTGAATTCCGGAGGGACACCGGCGCTATTCGGGTTTCCGCAAGTCAACGCGCCGGAGCCTGCCTTCACCAAAAGTGAATCCGCGTGTCCATGGTAGCAACCGTCAAACTTAATGATCTTGGGCCGATCCGTAAATCCGCGCGCCACGCGAATAGCGCTCATGCAGGCCTCGGTGCCGGAATTGACCATGCGTATTTTTCCAACACTAGGCATAAATTTCTTCACAAGCTGCGCCATGCGAATTTCATGCTCGTTGGGGATGCCAAAGCTGGTGCCCTGCTCGGCAGCATTTTTCACCGCCTCAATGATGAAAGGATTGGCATGGCCCAATATTGCGGGGCCCCAGGTGCCTACGTAGTCGATGTATTCATTGCCATCCACATCCCACACATGCGAACCGGCGGCGCGTTCAGCAAAGAACGGTTGACCACCCACGCCGCGAAAGGCGCGCACAGGCGAATTCACTCCTCCAGGAATGTGCTTCAATGATTCAGCAAACAGCGCCTCAGACTTGGCTTTTGAAATCATGGGCGGCAAAGACTAGCGGGAGAGTGGTAATTTTCCAATTTCCAATTTTGCATTCATTGATTCTGTCAATCTGAGCGCAAAATTAATCGATTAGGTAATCTGAAGTTGATGGTGAACAATAATAAACAGGCGAAGGATATATGATGACCCGCGACAACCCGACTGAACCCAACTCCAAGAAACAATCTCCCTGGCGGCTGCGCGGAGTGCGGCTAGTCGCGGTCATTCTCGGCCTGTTGCTCTGGCATCTCACACAATCGATGATCTGCCAGCGCACCTAAGTACAGGGAATTTCGGATAATACCATCATCGATCAGGTACATGTCTTGACTTCCGGCTGGAATAAATACCTGCTCAAAAACAAAACCGAAGCCAATACGCTGTTGATTATCAGTACTGCGCTGATTGATCTGGTTTGCATCTGGCTGCTTGTGCTTTCCATTGAGGGCAAAACAATACGGCCGTTCGTCGCGTTGTTTATTCTCTTTACTGCGTGTCAGATCAGCCAATATTTCTGTGCCTTGTCTTTGCCCGATGGAATCATCTGGCATAATCCGGCGTACCTTCCCTGTTGATCACGTACGGCGTGGCGAATGATTTTTTCTTTTCGGGCCACACCGGGATTGTGGTTTTGGGCGCGCTGGAGTTTGGCCGCCGTTAGGGTCGCATTGGGATCATTGCCGGGATATTCCTGGGCACCTTCGAAGTGGTGACCGTACTCGTGATACGCGCACATTACACAATGGATGTGACTGCAGGTGCTGCCATTGCAATTCTCGCCGCACTCGCAGCCTCTCGCCTTGCTGACTCCTGCGACCAATCACTGAACCGACTGGCTGGTAGCCAATAATTATCCGCGATAACACTGCGCCACAGGAATTCGACGACCCACACCAAAGGCCTTGCTTGTGACTTTCAGCCCAGGTGGCGCCTGCCTGCGTTTGTATTCATTAAGATCAATAAGACGGGCGATATGGCTAACCGTTTCCTTTTCGAATCCAGCAGCAATGATTTGATCAACCGATTCACTTTCCACCACATAACGCTCCAGAATTTCATCGAGCACATCATACGGCGGCAGCGAGTCTTCATCCTTCTGGTCCAGTCGTAGTTCGGCGGATGGCGATTTCTCGATTGTGGCTTCGGGAATCACCTCGCGCTCCCGATTGATCCAGCGGGCAAGCCGATACACCATCGTCTTGGGCACATCACTGATCACTGCCAGCCCGCCGCACATGTCACCATATAATGTGCAGTAACCGACGGCCAATTCGCTTTTGTTTCCCGTGGTGAGCACGAGTGATCCGAATTTATTTGAGAGCGCCATCAACATTAAACCGCGCAATCGCGCCTGTATGTTTTCTTCAGTGACATCCTCTTCTCGATTTTTAAAGAGTGGCAACAGGCTTTCCTTCATTGTTCCAAAACTCGCCTTGATTGGAACTACGTCATATTGAATACCTAGGCTTTTGGCCAGAGTTTCCGAGTCATCCAAGCTTCCTTGCGAAGAATATTGTGAGGGCATCGAAACACCTCTGACATTTTCTGTTCCCAACGCATCAACCGCGATTGCAGCAGTAACAGCAGAATCAATGCCGCCACTAAGGCCTATGACCGCGCTTGAAAAACCGCATTTCCCAAGATAATCTCGCACACCCAGAACAAGGGCACCATGTAGCATGGCTGTCTCTTCGATGGTAACCACCTCCCTTACTGCCCCGCCTAAATCACCCACTAGAATGGCCTCGGAAAAATAAGGCGCCTGCTGCGTGATTTGGCCCTTCGTGTTTAACACAAAACTGCCACCATCAAATATCAGCTCATCATTCCCACCAATCGAATTGCAATAAATAATCGGTCGCCGGACTTTTGAAACCGTGGTGGCCAGCATTTCCCTGCGCATACGGTTTTTCCCTAGGCTCCAAGGCGATGCGGAAATGTTGATGAGAATCTCCGCGCCCTGCTCAACCAATGATTCAACCGGATTAGCGCGGTACCGGCGATCGTCCCAAAAGTCCTCGTCGTTCCAGACATCCTCACAAATCGTAAGGCCAAGCCGGCGGCCGTTTAGTTCAACCGGCGCGTTTTCCGCAGCCGGTTCAAAATAGCGATCCTCATCAAACACATCGTAGGTGGGCAGCAAACTCTTCGTTCGCGTGGCAGTAATTTTCCCGTTCTGGATCAGGGACACCGCATTTGTCCCCGCCCGCCCGGGCTGTTTTTTATTTTTCCCTACATGCCCCACCACCAAAGCCGACTCCCCCACATGGCTCGCCAATTCATCCAGCGCAGCCAAGTTGCCCTCAATGAAACCATTTTTCAGCAACAGATCACGCGGTGGATATCCGGTGATGGCCAACTCGGGTGCCACGACAATTTCTGCGCCGGCCGATGCGGCTTCGTCATATGCCTCCCCCAAGCGTGCTATATTCCCGGCAAAGTCGCCTACCGTGGTGTTTATTTGTGCAAGACCAACTTTCATCACTTCCTTAACGGCGTGGAAAATAAGTCTCGGGCAACGTGCCCTTCCCCGTTGTGATGATCGCGCCGGGACCGATTCCATTTTGCTTGAACCAACCTTGGGGCGTCTCCAACGCGTACTTGATGTTGTTGCTGGCCGAATAAACTGAATTCGTATTATGAGGCTCCATGTCATGGATTTCCACAATCCTGCCAACCGGGTCGATATAGGCAATGGACAGAGCTACAATGCAATTTTTCATCCAATAACCCCTCCTGCTCACTTCCCGATGAACAAAAAACATACCTTCATTCGGGCCCATCTTTTCCCGAAACATCATTCCCGTCTGGATTTGAATCTCCGTCAATGCCTGTTCCACCTCCATCTCCACCGTGCCAACGTACATCTTGATGGTCGGCAGTGTTGGTTGTGCTTGGGTTGGTTGCGCGTGAGGGATGTCGAAAACAGCATTAGTCGATGAGGGTAAAGACGGAGGGTTAGCCACGGGCCGCTTCTCGCAACCCGCCGCCATCACCAACAAAAAAACCGCCAATAAACGCATCCGCACAGCATGCGGCACGAGCAACAGATTGGCAAGCTGGCTCAAGAAAGTTGGGCCTCATTAACCTCAAGAGTAAGATTTACTGGACGCAACTTTCCGGAAGATTCAGAAAACCATTCAGGAGCCTTATCAATGTCAACAATCACCGGCATTCGATCGTGGAAAGGCTCCACATCGGCACTGGGTGAGGTGGTCAAGATCGTGAAAGTCTCTAGCACTGGGGGCTGAGCCTTGAATGTGTCGGCGAAGAGCTCGGTTTGCTTGGCGGGCGGGCGCTGCCAACGTTCCCAGAGACCGGCAAAGCAGAAGAGGGCACGATCAGGAAGATGGAAATGGAAAGGCTGTTTTTTGCTGGAGCCGTGATTCAGATGGTTCCATTCATAGAAGCCATCGGCGGGAATGAGGCAGCGGCGCTGGCGCCAAGCCTGACGGAAAGCAGACTTCTCGCCAGCAGTTTCGCTGCGGGCGTTGATGAGTCTCGAGCCTATTTTTTCGTTGTCAGCCCAAGGCGGGATGAGCCCCCAGCGCATGGACTTTAGCTCCGTTTGGCCGTTTTCGCGCACAACCACTGGGGCTGTTTCGGTAGGGGCAATGACCGGACGCGGTGTAAACTCATATGTGCAAAGATCAATTGTCAGAACCTCCGCCAGTTGCATGGGATCGACGGTTTCAGAGTAGCGCCCGCACATGACTGAAACATGCCGTATCACGGCGCATTCTCCAATTCATTTACGCCTTGCCCCACTGCCTTTCAAACGGAAAGCTTTGCTATGGATTTACAACTGCAGAACAAAACGGTGATCGTGACGGGCGGCGCCAAGGGAATCGGCGCCGCTGCGGTGGAATCGTTTGCCGCCGAAGGCGCCAATGTTGCCATTGCAGGGAGGAGCCCAACCGAGGGTCAATCGCTGGCCAAGGAAGTGGGCGGCATATTTATTGAAGCTGAGCTGACAGAGGAAGATGCCTGCCGCAGGGTAGTTGATGAAACCCTTAACGCCTTTGGTCGCATTGATATCCTGGTGAATAACGCCGGCTTCAATGACGGTCGCGACTTGGATACCCCGCCAGCAGAGTTTATGGCATCGGTGGAAATGAACCTCTCGCACATCTTCACGCTGGTGCACCTTTGCCGGAGTGAATTGGCTAAAAACGAAGGTGCCATTGTCAACGTAAGCTCCAAGGTGGCCGTGACCGGCCAGGGAAGCACTTCAGGCTACGCTGCAGCCAAGGGAGCGATGAACGCTCTCACCCGTGAATGGGCCATCGCCTTGGCTACGGATAATGTGCGCGTCAATTGTGTAACTCCCGCCGAATGCATCACGCCGCAATATCAACGGTGGTTTGATTCATTAAAGGATCCGAATGGCACGCGCGCAGCGATTGAGCAATTAGTGCCCTTAGGCCACCGTATGACCACGCCCAAAGAGTTGGCGGACATGATTGTGTTTCTTTCCTCCCCGTGCAGCAGCCATACCACGGGACAAATTATTTTTGTAGATGGCGGCTACACACATCTCGACCGCGCAGTAAGTGTCGATCATTCGAAGTGGGGATAGACATGCCCGACCTTATTTTTTCTCATTGGCACCACCGAGGGTAACGCTGATCTTATACTTATTCTGTAAATGTGCGTGGGATTGAGCAGCGAGGCTATTCTTTGGGTAGAGTTTGCAAGTTTGCTGAAACCACTTGATGGCGTTTTCCTTCTGTCCATATTCTTCGTAGGTGTATGCAATATGAATAGAGGCGTTGGGTGCTGAACCGTTATCAGCCCGCGCCTGATGATATAAAATCAATGCTTCCTTGTATTGCTTGAGTCTCCTATGACATGAAGCCATTGCAAAATATGCGGAAGGGTATTTGTCAGATTGGCGATAACACTGGATGGCCTGCGGCAGACGACCGCTGCGCTGATGGCAATCAGCAATTCCCCAATACCAGTCACCAAACCTCTCTGGCACAACTTTGAGGAGTGACTGATAGGTGACTATAGCGTTGTCCCATTTCTTGACATCGCGCCAGGTTTCCACGATGAGCTGAAGCCACTCTCCCTCACGATCCTTATCGAGGCCGACAAGCTGGTTGTATATGGAGATAGCATTATCGGCTTTTTTCTCTTGGCGCCAAGTGGAGGCGATGTTCAACAAGCCGGCACTCTTGTCAGAGTATTGCCCATAAAATTTACGGGCCTGCCCAAAACGTTTACGGCCACGATGCCAACTGGCCTGTTTTCCCCGGAGATTATCATCAACTCCAATTAGCTTCCCTAACCGCTCATACACGGCCAGTCCTTCAGCATCTCGGCGCGCGAGACTGTGAATGTTCGCAATAGTATAAAAATATTCACGCGCTAGGGCGGTGTTGGATTTCACTTTCAAGTCTGCTGGCATCTGTTTCTCAATGAACTCGATGAGATCATTCGCCAGTTTTTCACCAAGCACTTTCTTTTCCTGGTTCCCGGTGAGGCTGCTGATGGGGCTGTTACCATACTGGTAAAGTTTGCGTACGAGTCCAGCGCCTTTGTACGTGGTCTCGAATGCCTTCAAGCCCTCAGTAAAATCACCTTGATAAAACAGATGCTGGCCGAGATAGCACGAGGCATGGGTGGTGTAGTAGTTGTTTTGCTTGGTCCGCTTGACCTTGTAGGTGAGATTTTCCCAAATTCCGACTCGCTGGTTTTGGTCATTCAACTCGCGATAGATGTCAGCCAAATCCCACTTAGCGAGCACAGAGATGTAGTGAGTCGGGTGGTCAACCACGGTACGTTTGTAGGCTTTCTCGGCATTTTTTAATTCGCCGACTTTCTTGTAGGATTGGCCGATGAGAAAGGACGCCTTAACGGCCTCGTGAGATTCAGGCCAATAGTCAATCACTGACCGGAAACCATCGCGAATAGCGGTATACACCTTGCGCTGCTTCACCTGACAATGGCTCCACATTAGTTGAGCGTAAGGAGCAGCAAGACTGCGCTCATACAGCGTGATAAATTTTTCATACTCAACAGCCGCCACCTTATAGTTTCCTTGATTATAATATTTTTCAGCCACCTTGAGCTGGTAACGTTCCACCTCGCGCATCTTAGCAAAGGTATCCACTGGAATTTGCTCGAGGTAATCGAGCGCGTTAACGCTGAAGGACAGCACGAGGGCTGTAATCACGGCCAGAACCCAGCTACCGGTCAGTCTTTCTTTTTTTGTGCTTGTAACCATTTGCTATACTCCGAATGTGAATAGAGGATAATATTACCACCAAGACGATAGCAAGCTTCCCAGACCGGGCGCGGCACACCTGCATGTCCGTCAGCCCAAGCATCCCCGACATCTCCAGGGTGATAATACGCCACAATCCGGTTCTCGACAACCCACATATAGGCTGTACGACCTCCGTGTGGTGCAACAATAGGCAGAAAAGGCATGCCGTCATGTACTGGATGGTCTAAGGGCACAGTGCGTGGATCAGTCCGAGGCAACACTTGGCGCATCAGGTTGAAAAACTGACTGTGCCAACCAGAACTACCTCCATTGTCAGCAAAAAGCATCCCATGCTTGGTTGTGATGTACTCACGGAGAGTCTCAATCTCGGAACGCGAGAGCGAGAGGCTCCTTTGCCCAGTGAGGTAAACCATTGGTGGACTTTTACCCACTGGAAAAGCGTCTAGCTGACGCACAGTGCGCACTTCAGGCTTCTTGGCAGTCTTGTGGCCAGTCTGGGCGGCGTACCAAATGAGCATGTTGAGGTCCGAATTGAGGTCGAGGTCCTGATCCCAATCGCCGCTGCTGTATTTCAACCGAATGAACCGCACCATGCCACGGCGCGTGCCCCCGGCAAAACCCGCGCCCTTGCCCTTGCCTTGACCCACCTCATAGAGATGCTTGGTCAATTCCTCGAGCTTGAGCTGAATGCGCTCGATATCCGGGTTGAAGAGAATGGCGCTGAAGGGATTGACCACGTACACCTTTTTTTTCACCTTCTGCACAACCACCTTCTTTCGCTTGAGCTGAGGATCCCCTCCGCCGGCAGGCATTTCATAAATATCAAGACAACCGGGCAGCAACATCAACAATAGGGCAACCAGAGCGAATGCAATCGTGTAGGACGTCGTTGCATTAAGCGACTGCTTAAGTTTTTGTTGAGTACGACCGTAATACCAAGCATCCAGATCAAAAGGATTGACAATGTGGTGGCGGCCCTGGGTAAGGGAAAAATTCATGGCTTCCAGTGGCCCACCATCCCGGAGAACTCTGGTTCTCCAAGGCGCCACCAATATCGCCTGGCCCTTACCGTCAAGATACCTTCCGAGTGCAAGTAACACCAGATCAAGCAACCATCCAAAAACAAACAAAATACCGACGGCCACTATTACCTGAGCCATCCGATCTCCATTATATGCATCAAACGGAACGTCTACTAAATATTTGAAAAACCCTCCAAATGAATCTACCCCAGCAGTAATTGATGCCCTGGAGATTAAAAAGACCCAGATGACCGCAAGTGCACCTAGTCCAAAAAATTTAAACACTCCGATTTTTGGACGGTCAGCATAAAATCTGTCCGTACCCAGCGGTCCGAACAGTAGAGCTAAAAGAAAAACGTCTTTAAACAATCGTGTTTTGGGGGCAAGTGATACAAGTTTTGGCTTTGATCTGACGGATTTCCTGTGTTGTTCATCTATCAGGCCAATAACTAAATCAGAAGCAACTAATGGGAGAATGAAAGAGCCAGCGGCAAATGTAGAAATACCCAAGATTAGTACTGTTCCAATCGTTAACAAGCCATCAAAACTTAAGTCCTTGAAAAGAGCATAAAGCAGGCTAATAACTAGAGCCAAAAGGACCACGGCAAGGCTCCCCGCTTCCAGCTTAAAAGTTTTCAAACCCGCAACTGACTGCTCCTGCTGGAGGTGTGTGGGTAGGGATATGAGAGTGAAAACCGACGCACCAATTTGCAAACAACAAATTAGCAGCAGTACAACAAAAGCGATCAATTTGTTGGTAAAGTCAAAGTATTGAAGAGAAACCCCCAAAATCTTGAAAATACCAATCAGAGGCACTACACCATCGACGGGAATGAGCCAGCAGAGAAACGTACACAACGCACCAATGGCAGCAATTCCATAGCCCGCCCTGCTCTCAGGTCGGTAATAGCGAATCAAACCACCGCTAATTAGGCCAAACCAACCAAGTGAAAGCAGAGCGAGGAAAATGGTGAAATCCTGAGATATTTTTCCAATGATAAAGCTGCCCGAAATAGCGTTGAACGATTGAGCCATGCCTGACAAACCAGCCATGAAAGGCAACAAACTGATACCTAAAAGCCAACAACTCCGGTCAAGCCGCTTATTCTTTAGAGAATCTGCCTGAAAAATACACAACGCGATACACAT
>CBFHWX010000046.1:0-20273 GCA_965659445.1 Limisphaerales bacterium
CCCGCTCCACGTGCTTCTGGCCCGGACCATTTTTTACAGCGGCGTAGCTTGGTGTGTGATCCAATTGCTGGTGGAATGGAGGCTCAGCCGCAAAGTGCCCCTTTACCTTGATCAACTGAAACTGCGCTCCCTGCCGGTGTTGGCCGCCTTCATCGGCTTGGTCGGTTTCATTTTTTTCTCGGTGAAAGCCGTCGCCAAAGATGGGGGCTCGGAGGAAACAGCAAATTGGGAAGAACTTCGCCAACGGGCCTTGAGCCCGGACACTTACACGGCCGGCTCACTCTCACCCATGTGGGATGTGGCCGCCCTCTTTGAGTGGCTCATGATCCTTTCGATGATTGCGACTCTGGCCACATACCGGACCATCATTCTTGAACCTGAAAACCAATGCTCGGCGCCTGAACCGCAATCGAAGGAAAATCAATCTGTAAAAGAAGGTTGTCAGCCAGACTGAGACTGATAGCATGGACGCACTCAATTGGCGAAGATGGCGGCAACGCTGTCTTCACCGCCCAGACCTCCTCTGCCTCGCCCAAATTGGTGGAGGGGGTCACTTTTCTTAGGTTGGGACTTGGATTCGACGTCCTCTTATCGTATAAATTAACCCTGAAATGAAGGTGAGGCGCGTCATGGGCGAGCAGGGCCTGTCGGCTGTCGACAAGGTGCAATCCGTGGAGCATAAAACGCCCGAGGTCCAATGCCCTTTGTGTGGCAAAATGGTGGAGGCTCTCACGGAAATTCAGCACGGCAAATCCGTATGCTATGAATGCTGCATGGAAATCATCCAGCATCACGAATGAGGCCGCCCCTCTTTATTCCACAACAAAATTTACAGGAGGCTCCAGAAGAGGATTTACAGGGAGAATGAGTCTAGTAAAGTTCAGCGCATGAGACACACCATTCCAGTTTTCGCGGTGCTGATAATTGTAATCGGATGCGGAAAAGGTGACGAAGAAAACTCAAATCTCTTCGATCCCAATAATGCAGGCCACGTGAAGATAGAGGCGAAGGTACGAATCAAAACCAGAAAGAAAACTGGAGACTTCACCAAGGATGACTTGAAGAAGATGATTTCTCTCCAGCTCCCCGATAGTCAGATCGATGACTTGACGCCATTGGCAAGCATGGGGCAGTTGCAGATAGTAATACTCAATAATAATCAGATAACGGACCTTAAGCCCCTGTCGGGCCTTACTAGGTTGAAAAAACTAAATCTTGCAAACAACAAGATCACAGATCTGACCCCCTTGCAGACATTGAAAGGATTAGGAGATGGGGAATTAAATCTTAGCAACAACCCCGGGCTCACCAAGGCTGAGATCGACCGGTTCATGAAAGAGATGCCGTATAATGCCTTCCAGCGAACCATCACACTCATCCACAATGCCAAGTGACCCGAATGCATGCGTCATAATTCAAGATGAGGAATTACAGTAAATACCAGATCGGCAACGTACCAGGGATGAAACACTCGCTTGTAATTCTGGTATACTCAATAGGCCTGTCTTGGTGCGGGTGTTCATCAGTTACCTCCAAAATTCACGAGTTGCGGGGAGAAAGTGAAAGCACTGTCGACATTCCATCGGCCCGGTTCACTGCGGTACAGAGTGAAGCGGTGGAGGGAGATGCGGCAGCGCAGTTTAGACTTGGGGAATGGTACCGCACCGGTGAAGAAGTGAAAAGAAACACCGCTCAAGCCTACGCATGGTTCGTCATCTCTGCCGAGAACGGCTATCCCGCAGCTGAGGCACGGGTTCGAGCCGGATGGGAACCCGCCACGATTTCAAGGGGCAAAGAGCTAGCTGAGATACTGAAAGATAAATATCCGAACGCGTCATTCATCCGCTAGCCTTTCCGTTTTCAAGCCTTGTTACAACCGCTGCGCGTAGTGCACCTGCCGCGCAATTTCCTGAAAGCCGCTGGCGGGATATAGCGTCTGCCCGACCGGGTTGCTGTCCATCGTCTCAATTACAGCATAGGCAAGGTTTTCGTCTCGGAAATAATCCAGTGCATGCTCTATGAGAGCACGTCCTATACCCTGTCCGCGTGCGTCGAGGGTCACTGCAAGGTTAGGAATACGGCCCTTCCCTGCCTCACGATCAAGAGCTGTACTAATGTAGCCGAGCACCTCGCCCTCTGCTTCGGCTACAAAGATACCCTGGGCGTGCGCGGCGACGTCGTCATCAATATGCCGCGCTTTGCGCCAACGCCAGTCGTGCCCGGCCAATTCGCCACCCAACTTTTCTTCCAGTGCATGATCCAAAGACACGCCGGCAAAGCCTACCAACGTGATAACTTTGATAGCCTCAAGGTCAGCAGATTGATACGCGCGAATACTGTAGCTCATTGCGATTGGTTGCGTTTGCGAATAATCTCCAGCGCGTTCGAGGCTGCCTTTGCCACCGCGGCATCGGCACCCTTTGCGGCCAGCGTGAGGGCCGGAGCACTCTTGCCTGTGCCAAAGGTCGCAAGCAATCTGGATGTCTCCACGAGCACTTTGGAATTTTTATTTTTCATCAAGGATAGAAGGTATGGCTCGATGCCGGGCACTTCCCGTCCGAGAAATTGCAGAGCATTCACGGCAGCAGCAATCTCGCGACCGCTGCCCAAGTGAAGTACAACCGGTTCCATCCCACGCGGATCACGCAGGGAACCCAACGCATCAATTGCTGCCCAGCGCACTGTCATCTGCGGGTCGTTCAGCCGGGCAATCAAAGCCGGCACGCTCGCCGCGTTGCCCCAATTGGCCAATGCCCGCGCAGCATCGCGGCGCAGAAAGGGGTCGCCATCACCCAATACATTCACGAGCATGGCAGATACATTGTCGCGCTGGACAGACGGCACGCCACGTGGCTCGCCGATGACCAGTCGTGCTAATGCCTTTGGCCTACGTTCGGAAAAGCGCTGTTGCATATCAACCAGCAATTTATTTATTTCGGCCGCGGCAATCGGCCGACGCTCCAAGCGCGTAGCCGGGGCGGGCGGGCGCAATATCCGCACCGCTTCACTATCTGAAAGCAGATGATAGAAAATTTTCAGCGGTACAGTACGTTCGTTTACGCCATCATGATCAGTAATGATCCCTTCCCACACGAACTCCACCGGGATGCCCGCCTTGTTGAAGGTGGTGCTCCCTTTGCCCTCCATTTGCACACGAATCCGGGAGGGAATAACACGGGTATTCAGGGTAAGAGTCTGGAATAGAGCCCCGGCCTTACGCTGATAATTTATAGTAAGTAATCCAGTCAGTGTCGTTTTATCCAAACGCACTAAACGCCCCTTGCCGGATTGCAAGGTACGCCGTTCGTGAACAATTTTAATGTTTTCAGTGGTGGTCCATTCAGATTTTGTTTCCGGTTCCAATCGATCAAGCACGAGTCGCGATGGATCGTTGAGATCAAAAACCCCTGGAACCAACCGAGCACGCGCAAGCATTTCGCCATTGGGCCGGAATACGATATCCTCTGGTGGTCGAGTTTGCCTGCCGACTTGTTTACCGTCAAAAAACCGCCAACCCATTTGGAAAACACCAAAAGGCGGGAAACGGCGACCGCTATTGGAATGCCGTTGCAGCACGGCAAAATTATGGCAACGAAGTGTGAAACCGTGCGGGTTGGAGGCACGGCAAATATACACCACATCTCCTCGCAAGCTGGGTTGGTAACCCTCCTCTGCAGATTCGATATTCACACGGTAAACATACATGACATTACGCTGCCACGCGTACTGGGACGGCACCGCAGGCACTGCGGCCCAAGCCGTCAAGCTGCATATCAGACCAACCATACATGCCAACCGCATCGACATCATAAACGCATGGTGGATCATGGCTGAAAAGAGGAAGTTATTCCGGTTCATCCTTGCTGCAAGGCAAACAGGTACTACCATACGCCATGCGCTGGATTTTCGTGGTTTTGCTGTGGATGTTCGCCTTGCCTCTGTTGGCTGTTGAAGTGCGGGTGATTGATGCCAAGATGTATTATCTGGGCACACAAGGTTTTCCAGAATGGGAGGAGTTTACGGGTAAAACACCACACGGCCGAAGACTGGACCTGAGGTTTGAAGCCAAGGCCAACGCTATCGAACACACCCTGCTACTCCGCCAACGGCAGGTGAAGTATCGCTGGTCAGTGCTGCTGAACAACAAGCGGATAGGCTGGCTTCAACCCGTCGATACACCGCTCACGTTGACGCTGGCTATTCCGCCTAGAGCATTGAAGACAGGCCCAAACACGATTTCTATCGTGGCTCCCAAGAGGACGGATGATATTGAAGTGGGGAATTTTCAATTTATTACATTGCCTGTGGCGCAAACCTTGAAGCAAGGGGCACTTGTAATTCATGTCTCAGATGAGGATGCCATACCGGTACCCTGCCGCATCACGATCACTGAACCGGACGGCACGCTAGCCGCATTGCGGACAATGAACCCGAAGCAACCCTTGGCACTAAGACCTGGCGTGGTTTACACCAGCAACGGCAAGGCAGAATTAAATCTGCAACCAGGCAAATACACAATCTATGCCTCACGCGGCTTTGAATATGGCATCGATAAAAAATCCATTACGATTTCCAAGAAGAAAATTATGCAGGTGAACATGAGAATCCAGCGCGAGGTACCCACGCCGGGCTTGGTGGCAGTAGATTCACACATTCATTGCCTGACCTACAGCGGTCACGGTGACGCCTCCGTGGAGGAACGCATGCACACAATCGCCGGGGAAGGTATCGAGCTGGCGGTTGCTACCGATCATAATCACCATGCGGATTACCAGCTGGTCATGAAGGCCACAGGCACGTCACGGTTTTTCACCAGTGTCATTGGCAACGAAGTCACCACCAAGACCGGCCATTTTAATGCCTTCCCAATTGTGACAAATAGTCCAGTTCCAGATTATAAACTGGGTGACTGGACCAAGTTGATGGCCTCCATACGGTCCACGCAGGGAGTGAGAGTGATCGTCTTGAACCATCCCCACAATACACACAGCGGCTTTCGGCCGCTGGCGTCGGAGAATTTCAATCCCGTCACAGGTCGGCATCTGCACGGGGCACCCTACAGTTTTGACGCAATGGAAGTGGTAACTTCCGCCGCAATGCAATCGGATAACCTGCGCCTATACTCAGATTGGTTTGCCCTTCTCAACCATGGATATCGAATTACCGGAATCGGTTCAAGTGATACTCACGATGTGAGCCGTTTCATACTTGGCCAAGCACGCACATACGTGGAATGCCCGGACACCAATCCTGCGAAAGTCGACGTCGCCAAGGCCTGTGACAGTTTTCGAAACCTGCGCGCTTACATCAGCATGGGCCTGCTGGTGCACTTGCGCGTGGAAGACCAATTCACAGTGGGCGACCTGGCCACGAATCTCAAGGAACAGATGCAGGTAAATCTGCGAGTGCTAGGCCCTTCATGGGTGAAGGCTGACAAAGTCACACTCTATGCCAATGGCAAAACGATTGTCCAAAAAAACTTGGAGCCCAACAAACGCATTGAAAAGGCCAATCTCAAGTTGACCCTGCCACGCCCGAAACACGACGTGCACCTGATTGCCGTGGCCTCTGGCCCGGGGATTCGCGCGCCATTTTGGGAAAGCCCGCGATCCTATCAGCCCACCTCGCGCAAACACGAGCCGCTGGTGCAAGGCGCCACCAACCCCATTTGGATCGATGGCGATGGCGACGGAAAATTCACAGCGGCACGAGACTACGCAAAGCATCTGATGAAAGTCCACGGCAAGGATTTACCCAAGCTGTTGAAAGCATTGGAACCCTTTGATCAGGCCGTAGCTGAACAAGCTGCCGAACTTCTGGTCGCAGCCGGCCAAGATGTGAGAAATGCCCGTTTTCAAGAACATCTCAATACCTCCACATCTGCCACGCGAATGGGTTTCACCGCTTTTATTGCCACACTACCCTCCAAGACCCCATAGTGCGCCGTGCACTTGGGGCATTTGCGATTGAGGGATTTTCGAAACTACGGCCGACTGGACGCCGATTTCGGGCCAGGCTTTCACCTGCTGCTCGGCCGCAACGGGCAAGGCAAGACCAACATTCTCGAAGCCCTGCACCTGCTCGCCACACTTCGTTCCTTTCGTGGTGTGGGCAGTGCCATTATGGTGCGCCACGGCCAACCCGGTTGGTTTGTGGGCGGGCGGGTTATCAGTACCGGCACACACGATGTCAAACTGTACTGGAGCCGCAGCGAACGCCAACTTAAGCTTGATAATCAACCAGTAAGACGGCTAACTGACTATCTTGGGACACTGCGCACAGTTGCCTTCTGTATCGAAGACCTCCAGCTGGTCAAGGGCGCGGGACGCGGGCGGCGGCGATATCTGGATTTTATGCTATCACAAACCGTACCGACCTACCTGCCCCTGCTCCAACGCTATACCCACGCGATACGAGCGCGTAATGTGTTGTTGAAAAAAAAGCCCGTAGATGAAGCTGCGCTGGAAAGTTTCACTAATGAAGTCGTGAAGCTTGGCAATGAAATCATGCATCACCGACGCACATTGCTGCCTGATTTAGCCCCCCGCATCACAACGGCACACCAACGCATCGCTCCGAGCGGAGAAGAGCTGAGTGTGGAATATCGTCCACGCGTGAAAAATGACTTCGCCATCGAACTGACACACGTATCTGATCGTGAACGAGTATTGGGCTCAACTATCCTCGGCCCTCACCGTGATGAACTCGCACTCCTGCTGAACAATCAGCCCGCCGGTGATTATGCCAGTGAAGGCCAGAAACGCACCATCGCCATCTCCCTCAAGATGGCCCAAGCCGAACATATTACCGCCGTCCACGGCGCACCCCCTATCCTGTTGATTGACGATGTGATGGGCGAACTGGACGCCAAACGCCGACAAGGTTTTCTTCCTCTCCTGGAGCAATGCGGCGAAGGGCGCGGGCAAGTGTTCATGACCTGCACGGAGGAGAACTGGCCACGGGAACTTGGTGGTAGCCTGCAGCGCTGGCGCGTGAACGAAGGCCTCATAACTGCAGATCAAAAAGTGTAGAGAGCCGGCCAGGATACCACCATCTTCCGGATGTGTATCAAGATTGCCAATGCGTTGAAGGACTTTCACGGGAAGGGGTGCCTCCCGTTGTATTATGTCGGGCTATAGTAATGAGCTTGTCGATGAGAATGACGCACAATTGAACTATTAGGTGACGAGTATCCACACTGACTACTGATTAGAATGTAGACTCACACGGCTGCGGGGGGATGGCCAGCAGGGGGTTGGTAAATGGGTTGGGGCAACTCTATAGGCTTGGCCAAAAATGCCATGACCAAGGCAATGCCGTGCAGTAGCACGCTTATCACCAGCGCAATCAAGAAGCCAAAGGCCTGGTTGTGCGCGTCCGGCAAGGAATTTTCGTCGATGGTCAACACTAAGATGAAGCCGATGAGGTGCGCCAGAACCGAGATGCCGATAGCGACCGAAAGCAGCACCGCGCCTTTCTTTGCCTTTTCGCCACTGCCCAGCTTGGAAAAGGCCACAATACCGCCGATCAAACCCAAGATGGCCTGCAGCACGAGCCCAATACCGGAGCACAGGTTGGCAAACGCCAAGGTACCCAGCGCAGAAGCCATCTCATTGGCCGAACGTGTCGATGGAGCCCCTCCACCGGGCGAAGAGCTACTAATCCCACTTGCAGCTGCAGCACAACTGCCTTGGCAACCGGCGCAGGCAGTCTGGCAAGCTCCTATGCCCAGACAAACAACGCTGCCGATAATGGCTAAAATCAGGATAGCGACTCTCATGGGTGGTTTGAGGTATAAATCTGGGTTTTGGAAACGCTGTGCGGATTGTGAATGTTATCTACAGTATGTCGATTGATAATCCTCTACAGGCAGACATAATCCTTCCTGCTACCTGGCAAAAAGTTTACGGAAACCCCGAAGTCTGGATAGTTGGCTATTTTCAAAAAGATTGGCCTTGAGAAACCCGAAATAACGACGATAAGTGCGCTTCTCTTGCCACTCTATATTGACGGGATAAGAGCGGTATATTTCCAACTATTTTGATGTGTGAAAAACACCTAAATCTCAAAAGCCAAGCACACGCGAATGAAATCGATGAACGGTCCTGGGAAGATTCCGAGGGCGAGCGTAAGGAGCGACAGCATCAGGATCACTGCCGCTGACGGCCATCCGACTGAATCCTTACCAACCAATCCGGTGTCCTCACTCACAAAAACCGCTTTCAACACTTTCAGATAATAATAAAGCGCCACCACACTGAAGCCGAGGGCGATGGCCACAAGCCAATAGAGGCCTTCACTCCAATACCCGATCTCCGACTTGACTTGGATGGCGGCGAAGAAAAGATAAAATTTCCCTACAAACCCAGCCAGCGGGGGGATGCCTGCCAAAGACAGGATGAAAACCAGCAGGGCCATGGACAAGCAGGGGTTGGTTTTCCAGCAGCCGCGGAAGTCATCAATATCCGCCTCGCGCCCCAACCGGTCACTGAGTACCGCCACCACTGCGAAGGCACCCAGCGTGGCAATCGCATACACCACTGCATAAAAAATCGCTGCGGCACGGCCATCTTCCGTAAAGGCCACTACTGCCACCAGCAGATAACCGGCATTGGCAATGGCACTATAGGCCAACAGACGCTTGAGGTTGCTTTGACGCAGTGCCCCGAGGTTGCCCACGGCCATGCTCACTACTGCCATCGCGGCCAACAGCGGGATGATGACTGTGTGTGCCGAGGGAATGGACACCGGCGCCAACAGCGCCAGCAACAGGACCACTCCGGCAATCTTTGATCCGCTGGCAATCCAGGCAGCCGCGGGTGTAGGCGCGCTTTGGTACACATCCGGTGCCCACAGGTGAAACGGCGCCAATGCAATCTTGAAGCCGAGCCCCACCATGATGAACAAGTAAGCCACAGTCACCAACATCGGCGCTCTAACCATGGCCTCGCCGACTGGGATTGCCTGAGAAATATCCAGTTTTCCGATCACACCGAACAAATAGCTGAGACCAAACAGCAGAAACGCCGAGGACACCCCGCCGTAGGTGAGATATTTTAATGCCGCTTCAGCCGAAGTGCGGCGGGTTTGATGCAGGGCTGTGAGCGCGTAAAGACTCAAACTCACCAACTCCAGCGCGACAAACGCACCCAGCAAGTTGCGGCTGGTGACCATGAACCCCATGCCCAACGTGGCCAATAGCAGCAATGCAAAATATTCACTTACCTGCGGAGTCACCATATGCCGCGCAGCCAATGGCAGCACGGCCAATCCCATGGCAAACAGTAACGTCTTCAATACAAGCATGCCCGGGTGCAGCACCAGTTGGCCGTGCGTGGTTTTTTGAAGCTCCGCGTAGTCTAGCGGCAAGCTTCCCGTGAGTTGTAGCACCAGTAGCACCAGCCCAACCATAAGCCCCACGCTACAGATTTGGAGGGCTTGACCTGCCCGTTTGTCTAGGCTCGCTCCACGCAAGCACCCGTAATCCACCCCCAACGCAGCGAACAGCGCCACGACCACTACAAGATCTGGCAGCAGAGCTAAAAATATCGCTTGGTAGTCCATGTCAGCTGGTCAATCGATCTATCAACAGTTGCAGGCTTCCGTTGATCTTGTCCGTCAACAACCAAGGACACAGTCCGATGAGGAGCGACGCGCTGAGTAGCAGCGCCACACCTGCTTTTTCAGGCAGCGTCATCGGTGGATAATCGGGGTCAACTTTGCCATTGCTGCCGCTTGAGTCCGTACTGCGCTCGCGGAAAAATGCCTCGTGGATTTTTACCAGCGTGTAGCCAAACGTCGCCAGGATGCCTAAACCTGCGACGGCCACGATCCAGCCCGATAGCGTATCCCAAGCACCCAGCAGCACGTATAACTCGGACACAAACCCGCTGAAACCCGGTAGCCCCATCGACGCCAACCCCGCCGCGATAAACACCCACGCGATGCCTGGCATGCGTTCCATCAGAAGATGCAGTTCATCGAGCATCCGCGTCTTGGTGCGCGAATAAATCACCGTGCCCACCAGCGCAAAGAGCAGCGCGCCGATCACGCCGTGCGAGAACATCTGCAAAACCGCCCCGGTCATGCCCGTGAGGTTCAGCGTGGCAATTCCCAGAAGCACGAATCCCATATGGCTAACACTGGAGTAGCCGATGACATATTTAAAATCCTCCTGACGTAGTGCCACCAGTGCACCGTAGACGATGTTCACCACCGCAAACACTGCCACCCAAGGTGCCCACATCAGTGAGCCTTCAGGCAGCAATCCAACTGCTATACGTAGACAGCCGTAAGCGCCCAGTTTCATCACCACCCCGGCAAGCAGCATCGAGGCCGCCGTTGGCGCGGCCGAATGGCCCGTGGGTGCCCATGTGTGGAAAGGCCACATACCCGCTAAAATAGCAAAGCCCACGAACAGTACCGGGAACACCACCGCCTGCAGGCCACCGGAGAAATCCACCGTCATTAACCGCTCCAGCTCAAACGTATTGAGCCCTGACCCAAAGTAGAGTGCCAGCATCCCCAGCAACACCAGCGCGCTGCCGCCAAAGGAGTACATCACCAGCTTCATTGCCGCATATTCCCGTTTTGCACCACCCCAAATGGCGATCAGGAAATATTTTGGAACAATGGCGATTTCATAAAACACAAACAAAAGGAAAAGATCCAGCGACAGAAAAACTCCGTACACCCCACCGATTAACGTGAAGTAAAAGGCGTAAAACTGATTGGCGCGGTGATCGAGGTTCCAAGTAAACAAGACGCCACTCACCCCCACCAAACCGGTGACCAATAGCAGCGGCAAGCTGATTCCATCATAGCCGGTTATAAATGACACCCCTAGCGAGGAAATCCACGCCGAATTAATTTCATCGGATATTCCAGGCCCACTGTATCGCAGGGCGCAACAGAAGGCTGTCGCCAAACCAAGCCCCGCCGTAAGAAGTGCCACCCAACGGATGCGCCGGTGTGAATCGGCCGGCATCAGCGCACATGCCAGCGCACCGAGGAAACTGATAATGACTGTGAACAGTGCAGGCATATCAGTTGACCAATGAACTAAACAGCAACCAAGTGCCCGGTGAAATGCCCGCCCAGAATACTAGGATCAACAGTGGGATCACAATCAGTGTTTCGCGCAGTGTTAGGTCCACCATGGCTTGGTGGCGCTCTGGCGTAGCACCGGTGAACACCTTCTGTAGCATCGTGAGTAAAAACACGGCCGTGGCCAACAGGCCAACCGTAGCTACAGTTGTAATTCCAGGTGCCACCGCGAAGCTGCCGCTGAATATCAAAAACTCCGCCGCAAACCCTGCCATGAACGGCAGTCCCAGCGAGCAGAACGTGAGCAGGAAAAACGCCGCAGCAAATCGTGGTGTCACCGCGCTGAGTCCACCGAAATCATCGAGCCCACGCGAACCAGTCCGCGTCTCCAGCAGTCCAACGAGGTAAAATAATCCCGCCGCAGCAATACCGTGAGCAAACATTTGCAGAATGACACCCTGCTTCGCCAGTGCATGCGCGTCCACCTTTAGCCCATCAGTCGCAATGCCCATTGCGCCCACTCCAAGAACGCAGTAGGCTACATGGTTAAGCGACGAAAAAGCGAACATACGCTTAAGGTCAGTTTGTCGTAACGCGAGAAAGGCACCCCAAAGAATCGTCACCAGCGCCAATGCCATCAATATGGTCGCATACTGCTTCAGTTGCGTTGGGAAAACAGGCACCACCAACCGCAGGAATCCATACACACCCATCTTGGACATTACCCCGGTTAGCAACATGGCCACCGGAGCGGGCGCGGCGGCATACGCGGGTGCCTGCCAGATGTGCAACGGTGCCAATGGTACCTTCACCCACAACCCAGCCACAACGGCACAGAAAATCAGCGGATGCACATCCAAACCTGTCTTTGCCAGTTTTTTTAGTGAAATAAAATCAAAAGTGTCGGTTTGCTGATAAAGGAATAAGAATCCTAGGAGCATCGCAACACTGCCCACCACGGTGATTAGGAAAAAGTTAAGCGCCGCGCGATGCCGATCCTCACCCGAGCCGAACAGTTTGATAAGGAAAAACGCCGGCACCAGCGCCAGCTCCCAGTAGAGAAACCAGTGGAAAAAATTCAGCGCCGTGAACGTCCCAAACAGCCCGGTGAACTGCAGACACAAGAGCGCGAAGTACGTGCGCGGCCGGTCAGTGTGTTTCCAGGATGCCAGCACCACCAGCGGCGCCAGCAGCGCGGCAAGTAGTAGCACGAGCGCATTAGTGCCATCCAAACCAACAAAATAATCGACACCCAGTTCGGGAATCCATGCCGCCTTCTCAATAAATTGCAGCCCCCCGCCCACTTTAAAACGCAGCAACAGATAAACCGTAATCGCCAGCGACACCAGCGCCCCGCCCAAAGCCACTGCGCGGGCTCGTCCTTTCGGCAAGGCAAGGATTACCAAAGCCGCCAGCACCGGTGACAATGTGAGTGCGGTAATCATGACATCCAGAACACCATTAACCCCAGTGCCACCGCTCCAATCGCTATGAGCCGCAAATAACCAGGGAGAAATCCATTTTGCGGCCGTGTCACGGCGTGACCCGCTGAGCGCAACTTTTCGCACAGACCATCAAAGGCCAATGTGTCAATTAATTTGCGGTCACCGCCAATTGCAAATGCACTGCTTAACCCACGTGCCAATGTCACAGCCATATCGCGCACAAAAAGCAGTAATTCATTGAGCTGTTCCCAAATGATGGCGGCTAAGTTCCATAGTCGTCCAACGGTAACGGCGTAAAATTCATCGAACCATAATTTCTCACGTAAGGGCTCCACAGCCAAAGGATCTGAGGCCACACCAAGATTACGACCACCGTAAATCAGCCAACCCAGCGCAATGCCACCCAGTGCCACGACTACGCTCACAACGATAATAAGAGTATCATGCTGGGCTGCTTCGCCTGGCAATTTATCAAACACGGTGCCGTGAGCCAGTGCACCGAGACCCAGCGCGAATACAGCCAGAATAACCAGCGGCACGGTCATCACCCGCGGACTTTCGTGAGGGGTGTGTTCACCTCGATGCATGCCGGTGAAGACGTACAGGCACTGCCGCGTCATGTACACCGCCGTGAGCAGTGAGGCGACTGCGGTAATCCAAAAAATAGGTTTGGAGGTTGCCCAAGCTCCGGCAAGAATTTCATCTTTGCTAAAAAACCCGCTCGTGAACGGAAACGCCACCAACGCTGCCGTGCCACACAGGTAGGCGATGGAGGTGATGCGCATAGATTTCCATACGCCACCCATTTTGCGGATATCCTGCTCCTCATGGCAGCCGTGGATGATGGAGCCTGCGCCGAGGAAAAGCAGTGCCTTGAAAAATGCATGCGTGAGCAGATGAAACATCCCGATAGCCACTCCTCCCACGCCGAGGCCGACCATCATCAGGCCCAGCTGACTGACGGTGGAATAGGCAAGGATACGCTTGATATCATATTGGCCAAGTGCAATGAACGCAGCAACGAGCGCAGTAATTGCGCCGGTCCATGCAACCACGGGTAGAGTGCCTCCTGCCTCAAAAATCGGCATAGTCCGAGCCACGAGGAAGACACCGGCCGCCACCATGGTGGCAGCGTGAATCAGGGCACTGACAGGAGTCGGTCCCTCCATGGCATCGGGCAGCCATACGTGCAGGGGCAGCTGACCGGATTTACCAATCGCACCAAGGAAGAGTAATAAGCTGACAATTGCAGCGGTCTGGAAGCCGAATATGGTGCCGGCCATTTCAGTTTCCAGAAGACCATTACCTCCATCATAAAGAGTCAGAGTGCCGGTGGACTTAAAGGCAAGCAGAATGCCAATGAGAAATCCCATATCCCCAATGCGCGTAACAATAAAGGCTTTCTTGCCGGCAGCAGCCGCCTCGGGTTTGTGGAACCAAAAACTGATGAGCAAGTAGGAGGCCACTCCGACAATTTCCCAGCACATAAACAGCAACAACAGATTATTGGCGAGAAGGAGCCCGAGCATGCCAGCGGCAAAGAGGGACAGGTAGCAGAAGAAACGCGCCATACGTTCGTCCTTGGCCATGTAACCGATGGAGTAGATGAAAATAAGCAGGCCGACGAAGGTGACCATCGCCGTCATGACGCCCGTAAGTGGGTCTAGCACGAAGCCGAATGTAATGATCGTGTCACCGACAGTGATCCACGGGATGTCGAAGGGAGCATGTTCATTAATTTCCATGCCCCATGCTTCGCTGAATGCCAAGAGCGCCAAGCCACAGGAGCCAATCATCGCGGCAACAGCCACTGCGGCGGCGCGCCGACCACATTGCATACCACTCGTGATGGCGGCAGCCACCAGCGGCAGCAAAGGGATAAGCGCTAAAGTCGTGGTGCTCATTCTTCCTTAAGGGTGTCGAGTTGTTCCAAGTCCACGGTTTTAAAGTGGCGGTAAACAGCAATCACCAGCGCAAGTCCCACGGCCACCTCGGCGGCGGCCACAGCGATCGTAAAAAGTGTGAACAGCGGACCATGCAAGGCATCGGGGTTCTCACTGAACCGCCAGAAGGCGATGAAATTCAGATTGGCAGCGTTGAGCATGATCTCGATTGAGAAGAGCACCACAACCGCGTTTCGCCGCGTAAGCGCACCGAGCAGGCCAATGCAAAAGAGAACTGCCCCGAGGGTGAGGCAATGCTCAAGCGTCATCGGTGCCCTCCTTCTTTTCGCGTACGCCCTGAGCGGCGGCCACCGCACCAATGAGCGACGCGGTAAGCAACAGCGCCAACACTTCCAGCGTGACGACATAGGGATCCATCAATTTGTGCCCCAGCGCCTCCACCGAGGGTTGAATTGATTGAGCCGACTCTGGCAGATCAGCTTCTTGAATGGCTGGTAACAGCAGGAAAACAAATACCGAGACTGCAGCCACCAATCCCCAGAACCAACCGCGCGCGGTGACGCGTCGACCGTCATCACCCGTAACTCGTTCGGTGAGCATGATGGCAAAGAGGAGCAGAATCCCCACCGCACCGATGTACACGAGGATTTGCACTGCCGCGATGAACTCGGCCAGCAATAGCAGGAACAAGCCCGCCAGTGCCGCAAAGAATATCATCAGCGCGAACACGCCGTGGATGAGGTTACGCCGCCGCACCGCCACCAGTGCACCGAAGACAGCAATGATGGCCAACACCCAGAATGTGATCTCCTGTGTCATTCAGCGTACTTGTACTCGCGGGGCTTTACGTCAGCACGGTTTAGGCTGTTGAGTCCCTTGGCAGCCGCGTACAAAATTCCGAGGCTCACCACCCATACGGCAACTTTGGGCCCTATATTTTCCTGTGGAATGAAATATGCAAAGCCTGCGACTAGAATGTTCAAAATTGAAAGTGGTAACAGGAATTTCCAAGCAAAGGCCATGAGTTGGTCGACACGCAAACGAGGAAGGGTGCCGCGCAGCCAAATCATCACGGCAATGAGGGCAAAGATTTTTGCGAGGAGCCATATGATTGGCAGGCCGGCAAAAGCGCTCTCCAGCTCTTTCGCCCCATCAACCAATTCCACAGTCACACCAGGCCCGAGGGATCCTCCGAGAAAGAGCACTACCGCCAGGCCACTGATAGCGAACATGGCGATGTATTCGCCCAGGAAAAAGAGCGCAAACTTGAACCCGCTGTACTCAGTAAAATAGCCGGCGATGATTTCACTCTCAGCTTCTGGAAGGTCGAAGGGCGAGCGGTTGGTTTCCGCCAGCGCGGCGATAAAGAAAATCACAAATGCTGCCAGACCCCACGGAGTGAACACAAACCAGAGGGTGTCTTGAGCGAGGACAATTTTTTCAGCATTGAGACTGCCGACATACATCACGACGATCACCGCGGACAGTACGAGCGGGATTTCATAGCTGACCATCTGTGCAATGGCGCGCATGCCGCCGAGGAGGGAGTACTTGTTGCGCGAGGCCCAGCCGGCCATGAAGATGGCAAGGGTATTGAGGCCAGTGATAGCAAAGAAAAAAATCACCGCTCCGTCCAACGCGAAGCTTTGCACGGCCTTGATATCTTCGGCGATTCCCTCATCCCAAAACGCGAGAAATGAAAAATCAAGTGGCAGAAAACAGAGCACAAGCATCGCGGGTATGAGCGCGAGAATGGGGGCAAGCAGGTGAAATAGACGATCAGCACCGCGGGGAACGATGTCCTCCTTAAAAATCATCTTAATGCCGTCGGCCGCGGGCTGGCCAAGGCCAAAGAGACTGATGCGCGTGCACGGAATTCCGACTTTGTTGGGGCCGATGCGGTTTTGGATGCGTGCTAAGGCCTTGCGCTCCATCCATGTAGTAAAGGCAAAGAGCGAGGGGAAAATAATCAGTAGCGGCACGGTGGCAACGAGAATGTCTTTAATGAGGTCGAGGTTCATTCGGTGTCCTCCGTTTTGCCTCCGGCCTCATCCTTAGCTTTGGCTTCCGCTTCGGCCTTGGCTTTTTCCTCAGCCCTCTTTTTGGCAGACTCGGCAGCGGCTTTTTTCTTAGCCTCCTTGGCAGCTTTTTCCTCAGCCATTTTCTGATCGCGCGCAGAGGCCTCCTCAGGATGGATCTGATGGTAGTAGTCGTTACTTTTCAGTAAATCATCGCGGCGCAACAGCAGACCACCAAAGCGATTGGGTGTGGAAAGCTCGAACTGGCTATTCATCACAATGGCGTCAAAAGGACAAACCTCCACGCAAATTTGGCAGCTCATGCAGACGGATACATCGATGTCAAAGACTGCCGGCCGCTTGATGTACTTTCCGTTTTCGTCGTAATCCTTCTCGATGTAAATGCATTGCGGCGGGCATTCGCGCTCACAGATTTGGCAGGCGACGCATCGAACCGTATCCATCGGCTCACCACCATCATGCAGCAACATGGGAAAGTTGCGGCTGTAATTAGTGACGGTGGTTGTATCGCTAAGTTGCTCGCCTTCCTCTTTGGGATATTCGCCGGCATTTTGAGGAAGTTTATCATCGGGCCGCCAGGAATAATCGTTGGTGGTGAGCCGATCCTTGTCAAAATAGGAACCCACAAAATTCTTTAGCGTCACCGCCATACCCTTGAATATGCCGGCACCGAGGATGCTCATCGGTCCACCTCCCCGAGGACGATATCGATGCTACCGAGGATGATGACCGCGTCTGCGATTTTTCCGCCGAGACACATGTCACGCAACACTGTGAGATTGATGAGCGACGGCGGCCTCACGCGATAGCGATAGGGCTTGGGAGTGCCATCGGCGATGAGGTAGAACCCCAGCTCACCCTTTGGCCCCTCGACACGGCCATAGACCTCTCCCGGCTTGGGCTTGAACACGCGAGGGGCGTTACCCATGATTTCGCCCTCGGGAATGTCCGCCAATGCTTGCTCCAAAATCTTTACGCTCTCACGCATCTCAAGCATACGCACCATGAAGCGGTCGTAGCAGTCGCCCACATCACCATCGGTGTAGGGTACGCGGAATTTGAAACGGTCGTAAATGCCGTAGGCATCAACCTTTCGCAAATCATACGCCTCGCCGCTGGCGCGCAGCATAGGGCCAGTGATGCCCGCACTAATGGCCAATTCGCGCGACAATTTGCCAACGCCCTGCGTGCGGCTTAAAATAATTTCGTTTTCGCAAAGGAGCTTTTCATACTCATCAAGAAACGTCGGGAAGCGATTCACCACCTCACGCGCACGGTCCAGCCAGCCCTCGGGCACATCGTTGCGTAGGCCGCCAAAGCGGAAGTAGTTACACATCATCCGTGCGCCGCTAGCCTGTTCGAAAAGATCGAGAATCTTTTCGCGTTCACGGAAAGCATACAGTAGTGGCGTGCCCAGCGCACCAAGGTCATTAATAAAAAACCCGACCAGCGAAACATGGTTCACCAACCTTGTGAGTTCAGACATGATCACGCGAAGATATTCGGCACGCTCGGGCACCTCGATCTCAATAAGCTTTTCTGCCGCCAACGCATAGGCCCAGTTGTTGGTCATGCTGTTGAAATAATCAAGGCGGTCCGTAAAGGGCATGCTGGAGAGGTAGCTCATGTTTTCGGCCAGCTTCTCGTGGTTACGATGCAAGTAGCCGAACACCGGCTGGAGGTCCACCACTGTCTCACCATCGAGCTTCACATCCATCCTGAAAACACCGTGCGTGCTAGGATGATGCGGCCCCATTGATATCTCCAGAAGGCTGGTCTCCAAACCATCCTTCTGAATCAGCTCATAGTTGGGCGCTGTGGCGGTGCTCAAACGATGACTTTCCCCAGTTTGTGTTTCTCCAAAATATCGTCGTGCGGCGTGGGCTCCCATTCATGATCGAATGGCTCCACATAATCCCTGCGCATTGGGTGGCCTTCAAATTCATCCCACATCAGAATGCGTCGTTGATCGGGGTGATCTTTGAAATTCACACCGAACAAATCGTATACCTCGCGTTCCTGCAGCTCGCAGCTACGCCATACGGGCATGAGCGACTCCACTTCGGCACCTTCACGATCAGTTCGCTGCTTGAGCACCAGTGGTCCGGTTTTGTTTTGTATCGAGTAGAGATGGTACACCACGTCAATGCGACCGGGCTCAGTGCGAGTGACTGTTTCCACTTCGCCCGCCTCATTGGTGGTTTTTTCTTTCACCTCAGCCTCAAGGTAGTCCACGCCGGTGACATTACTGCAGTAATCAACTCCTTGGCCAAGCAACCACTGCGCCATCTCTCGCGCCTTACCAGCGGGAGCAATGAGGGCACAGGCAGCCTCATCCCATTGCGCATCCGGGAACTCCTTCAACACTGGCTCGTGGGAAAGTTCGCTCATGCGGCGGTTTTCTTGGGCGGCTCGTTGGGCTCACCGTTTGGATTCTCAGGCGGCGACCACACCTCAGCGTTGAACGGGGGCTCGAGATCCGTGCCGGTGAACTCAGGCACCGGATACTGCCGGCGACCTTCAGTGAAAGCGGGGTCAGTTTTGATATCCTGAGTCTTGATTTTTTCCTGCAAATAATTGAGTGACTGCAACACCGCCTCCGGGCGGGGCGGGCAGCCCGGCAGATAGACATCCACAGGAAGATACCGGTCAATGCCCTTGAGCACATTATAACCCTGCTTGAATGGCCCGCCGGAAATCGCACAAGCACCCATGGCAATAATCCATTTGGGCTCGGGCATCTGGTTATAAATGCGTACCACCTGTGGGGCCATCTTCTTGGTTACGGTTCCCGAAACAATCATCAGGTCAGCCTGCCTCGGCGTTGGCCGAAAAACTTCGGAACCAAAGCGCGACATATCAAAGCGCGAGGTGGCTGAGGCAATCATCTCGATCGCGCAGCATGCCAAGCCAAATGTAAGCGGCCACACCGAATTGCCGCGTGCCCAGTTATATAAAAAATCCACCTGCGTCACGATGACCCCCGCTCGCTCCAACTCGGCACGTGTTGTATCGTCAAGGTCCATTCCGGGTGATGTGTTTTCGGTTGTCATTTCCAAGTCAGTACTCCTTTGATCCACAGGTAAATCAAGCTTTCAGCTAGCAGGATGATAAAGATGGCCATGGCCAGGAATGCGCCAAAGGACAGCCCTGTAAACGCCACTGCCCACGGGTATATGAACACAATCTCGATATCAAAAATCACAAACGCCAGCGCGTAAAGATAGTACTGCACCTTAAACTGCACCCACGGGTCACCTTTTGATTCAAGCCCGCACTCGAAGGTGGATTCCTTGATATCACCCGGCTTTTTCGGAGCGAGAATGGCCGAGAGAATCAGGGGGCCGCAGGCAAAGCCCACCGCAAATAGAGCCATCACTCCCAGCAGCAGATACTGAGCGTACGGCTTTTGAGCAACCACCTCGGCGGCTAATAGTAAATTGGTATCCACACCCTTTTGGCTTACTTTAATTTGAGAACCGCAGGCACCCTATGATCCCCAACCGACACGCACTGCTTCTAACATGTCAGACTGAAATTGAAAGCCAGATTTGCTCACCACACTTGAATGGACCGCCCTGCCCTGCTAGGTTCCTCGGCCATGCGGATTCTTTCAGGTATCCAACCTTCAGGCGCGCTACATGTCGGGAACTATTTCGGCATGATGCAGCCGGCCATTGAGTTGCAGGAGGAAGGCGAGGCGTACTACTTCATTGCTGACTACCACTCGATGACCTCGGTGTTTGATGCGGAGCAACGCCGCAAGAATACGATGGATGTAGCGCTGGATTTTCTGGCATGCGGGCTGGACCCGGCTAAATCCATCTTTTTCAAACAGA
>CBFHWX010000047.1:0-20261 GCA_965659445.1 Limisphaerales bacterium
AAGGGCCAGTTTGCCTTTGATTTTGTTCAACATGATGACCGTTTAGGCCAACCGTTGGTGCGCGGTGAGGATGGCGAGTTACACGAGGTGAATTGGGATATTGCGTTGGACCGCGCTGCCGAAGGATTCAAAAAAGTGATCGAGCAACACGGTCGTCATGCCGTATATGGTATATCCTCCGGCCGCGCACCTTCTGAGGCGGCTTACACGATGCAGAAATTTATCCGGGCCGGTTTTGGCACCAATCAAATCGATAACTGCAGTCGAGCTTGACACGCTCCCACCGTCGCCGGTCTGGCGGCTACCATCGGCCGCGGAGCTATGTCCAATCCCCTCGCCGATATGGACAAACCTGATGTCATTTTCTGTATTGGTACCAACATGACCGAGTGCCATCCGGTGGCTGCCACGCGCATCAAGAAAGCTATAAAGCATGGTGCGAAAATGATAGTGGCCGACCCACGCAAAATCCCCCTGGTCAATATGGCGGATCTATACCTGCCGTTGCGTGTTGGCAGCGATGTCGCGCTACTGCTCGGCATGGCGCATGTCATCGCGCGTGACGAATTGGTTGATCAGGAGTTCATCCATCAACGTACAGCCAAAGGCGAGGCATTTCTTGAGCACGTAAAACAATTTACGCCGGAGTGGGCTGCGGAAATCTCCGGGCTCAATCCCGCCGACATTGAACAGGCTGCGCACTGGTATGCCCAAGCCGAACGCGGTGCGATCTATTACACGCTTGGCATCACCGAGCACATTTGCGGTGTGGATAACGTGCAGAGCCTTTGTAATATCGCTTTAATGACCGGCAACCTCGGCCGCGAGGGTACAGGCATAAACCCCATGCGGGGGCAAAACAACATACAAGGTGCGGGAGATGCGGGGGCGATTCCGGTTAACTATCCTGGCTTCCAACCAGTTACTGACCCCGTCAATCAGGAAAAGTTCAAGCAGCTGTATGGCCGAAAAATCGATTTAGAAAAGGGAATCACCAAAGTCACCGCGTTGAATGAATGTGGTAATTCAATTCACGCGATGATAATCGATGGTGAGAACACGGTGGTATCGGACCCTGATCGTACACATTGTCAGCATGCTTTGGAGTCTTTGGAACACTTGGTGGTCATCGATATCTTCCGCACCGAAACCGCGGAGTTGGCTGATGTGATATTGCCCGCCACAGCTTGGGGAGAAACTGATGGCGTGTGTGTAAACACCGAGCGCCGCGTACAACGTCTGCGTCAAGCCGTGCCACCCTACGGCGATGCTAAACCTGACTGGTGGATCGTCTCAGAGATTGCTCGGCGTCTGGACATTCCCGGTTTTGAGTACGACTCCGCCGAGGATATCTTCAACGAACTATGCGCCCTCTCGCCAATTTATGCTGGACTGGATTGGGATCGAATCAAAAACGCCGAGTACCAATGGCCTGTACCGGATAAAGATCATCCAGGAACGCCTGTGTTGCACGAAGGCGAATTTAAAAACGGTCGGGGCCTGTTTAGCCTTATCAACTATCGCGATCCTGCTGAGGTGGTGGATGAGGACTATCCCGTGTGGCTCACCACCGGTCGCCGACTGGAAGCTTACCACACGCGCACACAGACGGGTCGCTCAGCAGGCATTGAATATTTGCTACATGAGGAATCGCTGGAGGTGCATCCCGAGAACATTGCCGAATGGCAACTCACCGATGGCGGATTTGCCCACCTGACCAGTCGACGCGGCACAGTAAAAATCCGCGTGCGAGCTACGGATCAATCCCCGCCGGGCACCGTATTTTGTAGCTTTAGTTTTAACGATGTACCCGTAAATATTCTTACTGGCTCTGGATATGACCCGGTCACTGAAACCGCTGAGTTGAAAGTGTGCGCTGTACGTATTGAGCCAGCCGAAGACTAGGCCATGGCCGAATCGAAATCTTTCAAAATTCAACGATGGCGCAAGGGCAATTTGCAACCGGTCGAGGAGGATGCCACAGCGGTTGAGGAACCTCTGGAAATACGCGTTCGAGGACGCAGCATCGCAATCACAATGCGCACGCCCGGACACGACGATGAGTTGGCAGCAGGTTTTCTAGTCACAGAAAACCTCATCCACCAGCGAAGAGATGTCACAGAAATTGCACACTGCCGCGAGGGTCAGGCGGCGCAACTGGGCAACACATTAAATGTCTTTCTGTCCCCCGAGGTAGAAGTGGATTTCGCACAGCTCACAAGACATTTTTTTACCAGTTCCAGCTGCGGCCTCTGTGGTAAAGCAAGTATTGAGAGCATTCACCAACATTTCTCTGTGATTAACTGTGACGCCACTGTTTCAGCCAAGACATTAACTGATCTCCCGGATAAACTGCGCGCCGCCCAGCCTACCTTTGATCAGACGGGAGGGCTACATGCTGCTGGAATCTTTTCACTGGAGGGTCGTCTCATTGCTGGTCGTGAGGATATCGGCAGACATAATGCCGTTGATAAGGTCATTGGATACACGTTTCTTGACAAGACGGATTTATCGCAGTGCATCCTGTTGGTGAGTGGTCGCGCTTCGTTTGAGATCATGCAAAAGGCGCTGGCCGCGCGAATTCCAATTATTGCTGCAGTCTCCGCACCATCTTCGTTGGCTGTGGAATTCGCTGTCGAAAGTTGCCAGACGCTGGTTGGTTTCCTTCGCGATGAAAACATGAACATATATGCTGGCGCTCAACGTGTGCGAGAGTGATGCAGGAATCACTGCCCAGCTCGTGCGTCAAGAAACACGCGCAGTGACTCGGCAGTCTTGGGGCCAAAGCCAGGTGTCTCAGCAATTTGATGGACAGTGGCTTCGCGCAATCGCTGAAGGCTGCCAAAATACTTTAATAACGCGGCCTTGCGGCGACTACCCATACCGGGGAAATCGTCCAACAAACTCTCCGATATTTTCCTTAGCCGCAATTCAGCATTAAAAGTATTGGCAAATCGATGTGACTCATCTCGAACGCGCTGTAGCAGTTTCAGTGCATTGTCCTCTAATCCTAAACGCAGAGGTTCTTTGCCGGCGCGATGGATTTCTTCAAACTCTTTTGCTAAACCGATAACTGGAATATAATCCAGCTGCAGTTTTGACAACTCAGTCACAGCACAATTGAGCTGCCCCTTCCCACCATCAATAAGAATGAGATTGGGCATCGGTCGCTTTTCTTTTCTTAGGCGTGTGTATCGCCGGGCGACTGCCTCAGACATGCAGGCAAAATCATCCTGCGATTGCACACTTTTCATTTTGTACCGACGATACTCACCATTGGCAGGGCGACCGTTACGAAATACAACCATTGAGGCTACCATGAATGTGCCACTGATGTTTGAAACATCAAACCCCTCGATGCGGGCGGGGGAATCCGGGAGATTCAATTTTTTAGCTAATTCCGCAAGATCACGGTTAGGGTCAATGCCCAGAGGGAGCTGATTGGGAAGCCGATGATAGCGGGTAGTCTTGCGGGTGGTGATTCGTAGGGCGTCAATCTGATCCCGCAACCGAGCAGCTCGTTCATATTCCTGCGCTTCAGCCGCCTTGTTCATGGCATCATTGAGTTCGTCGAGCATTTCAACGCACTTACCTGAAAGGAATTCACACGCATTATCGACCTGCAATCGGTACTGCTCCCGTGTTACTTTGCCCACACAAGGCGCGCTACATATCTCAATGTGACCATAGAGGCAGTGCTTGTAATCGTGTTCTCCTGGCGTGAGCGGTTTACAACCGCGCAGATTAAACGTGTGCCGAGCAAGATCCAATGTACGCTTCAAAGCACTACCACTGGGAAACGGCCCGAAATAGCGTGCGCCATCATCGGTCTTTAATCGCGTCAGGGTAAATCGCGGTATGGGATCATTCAGGTTTACCTTTAACATCAGGTAGCGCTTGTCGTCGCGGAAACTGACGTTATAGCGTGGTTTGTATTGTTTTATGAGCCGGCTCTCCAACAATAATGCCTCGGCCTCACCACGCACGATGTGCACATCAAAATCATGAATGGCATCTACTAGAGCCCGGAATTTCACATCCCAACCCATTCGGCGTGAAGATTGAAAATATTGACTCACCCGCTTGCGCAGATCACGCGCCTTGCCAACATAGATGACCGTTCCGAGGCGGTCCTTCATAAGGTACACACCCGGCTTGTGCGACAGCTCACTGACTTTGCTGCGGATTGGGTCGGTGTCCAGCACGATGCTAGATTATTTGGCCCAATCGGGGTTTTCCATAAATGCGTAGCAAATCATGTGGGCAATGCCCATTTGGCAATCCTCGGCGCGGCCATAGTGGGTTTCATCAATGATGATACAGTTATCTGCAATCTCGGATAACTTACCCCGCTTACCTCCAATGAGAGCGATGATGTACAGGCCATTTTCCTTTGCCCATTGGCAGGCTTTCAGCAGATTGGGCGAGTCGCCACTTACGCTCATGGTCAGCACAACGTCACCGGATTGCCCATAGTTCTCCAATTGGCGGCAATATATATCATCATAGGAATAGTCATTACCAATAGCGGTCATCCAACTGACATTGTCATTGAGAGACATAATTTTGAATTGCTTACCAACAGCATCAGACGATCCCTTACCAAGATCCGTGGCAAAATGTGATGAATTCGAAGCGCTGCCCCCATTGCCAAACACAAAAATCTGCCGATCATTTTGCAGCGCTCCCTTCACCGTCTCGATGGCATCAACGACCTGGTCGACAGGAATGCTATCAAGCGCTTTTCTTTCAGCGGCAATGTATTCAGAAATCCACTCTTTCATGAGAGGAGACTATCATAAATGGGTGTCGGAGTCAGCCCAAAAGGCCTCCTGTAAATCCAATTATCTTTTACCCTCCCAATTTTTACGCTAATAACACGGCCAATGGAAGGTGCCAAAACTGAGGTGCAGCGGAAGACGCTGGAGGAACGACGAGAAATGGACGGGCTGTCGCGCATCAGGCATTCGTGCGCGCACGTGCTGGCCACGGCAGTGTTGCGGATTTGGCCGGATGCAAAGCTGGATATCGGGCCGCCAACAGATGAGGGGTTTTACTACGACTTCGATTTAGAACATCGCTTCACGCCGGATGATTTTGAAAAAATTGAGGCGGAGATGAAGAAAGTTGTGAAGGAAAACCAGACATTTGACATTTCTGAAATGACTCGAGAGGAGGCCAAAGCACATTACACTGAACAACAGCAGCCGTTTAAACTGGAGCGGATTGACGATATCCCTGAAGGAGAAACGATTACCTTCTTTCGGAATGGAGATTTTTTTGATCTGTGCGCCGGTCCACATGTACCACGCACGGGAAACGTGAAGGCCTTCAAGCTGTTGCGATTAGCGGCCGCATATTATCGAGGCAACGAGAAGAACCCTCAATTGCAGCGCATTTACGGAACGGCTTTCAAAAACAAAACGCAACTAAACGAATGGCTTGAGATGCGCGAGGAGGCAGCGAAGCGCGACCACCGAAAGATTGGCCGCGAACAAGGGCTCTTCACCCTGTCGCCGCTGGTCGGTCAGGGGCTAATACTGTGGATGCCCAAAGGAGCTATTGTTCGCACGGAACTGCAAAACTTCATGCAGGGAGAGCTGGTCCAACGAGGATACAGCCCGGTATTCACTCCTCATATTGGCAGTATTGAATTGTATAAAACCTCCGGTCATTTTCCTTATTACAAGGAAAGCCAATACCCGACCATTGAAGCGGATGAAAACGAGCAATACCTCCTGAAACCGATGAATTGCCCGCACCATATCCAAATTTACGCAGCGGAAAAACACAGCTACCGTGAGCTTCCAGTGCGTCTTGCAGAATTTGGAACCGTATATCGATATGAGCAAAGCGGAGAGCTTAGTGGCATGACACGTGTGCGCGGGCTGACACAAGACGATGCGCATCTATTTTGCACACAGGAACAAGTTGAAACGGAGATCCGTGATACCGTGGATCTTACGTTAAAGACCCTGCGCACGCTGGGCTTAAATGATTATCGCGTACAAGTGAGCCTCCGCGAACCTCATAGCGACAAATATACGGGTGACCCCGCCCACTGGGATGCAGCTGAGGAGACTCTCTCTCGTGTTGCCAACGATATGAATATCGCCCATGAGACGGTAACAGGCGAGGCCGCATTTTATGGCCCTAAACTTGACTTTATGGTGAAAGATTGCCTTGGTCGTGAATGGCAACTTGGAACAGTACAGCTCGATTATAATTTACCTGACCGATTCGGCCTTCAATACATTGGGGCAGACAACGCCCCACACCAACCGGTAATGATTCATCGCGCACCTTTTGGAAGTTTTGAGCGATTCATGGGTATTCTTATTGAGCATTTTGCTGGCAATTTCCCTCTCTGGCTTGCGCCCGAACAGGTACGAGTGCTGCCCATCACTGAACATCAAAATGAGTATGCAGAGAATATTTTCGCCCAACTCAAGGCTACTGGCATCCGAACCGGCATGGATTTGTCCGGCAACAAGATCGGAGCCAAAATCCGCGATGCTGAAATTAATAAGGTTCATACGATGCTGGTGGTCGGGAAAAGGGAACAGGAAAAAGCCAGCGTGGCAGTTCGACTCCACGGTTCAGGGGATCAGGGAATCAAAACCCTGACAGAGGCATTGGCTTGTATTTCCACAGCAATCGGTGATCGGACACTTTGATTTGCAGTAAATAAGAACTTGCCAGTATCTTTCTGACTGCTATCTTCCTCGCCCCTAACCGGAGAAAATACATGGCTAGAGTTTGCAAAATTACCGGAAAACGCCCGCATATGGGTGGCAGCATTACCCGAAGTGGTAAAGCAAAGAAAAAGGGTGGTATTGGTCGGCACGTAACGAAAGTTAATAAACGCCGTTTTGCTCCCAACCTTCAGCGAGTGAAGGTGATCGACGAGAACGGCACGGTAAAATATATCCGCGTAGCCGCCAGTGCCATTAAAAAAGGGCTGATCACCAAAGCACCCAAGCGCAAATGGAAGCCAGAGACGGCATAAATAAGACAACAAATTCGTTGTAGCCCGGTTATTGAAACCAATCGGTCTTAGTTACCCTTCATGGCATGCATGGTGGCCCGTCGCAGTTCGCGGTCAGAATCCCGTTTTTTGATAGTCTCTCTTTTGTCAAATTTCCCCTTGCCGCGTCCCACTCCGAGCAACACTTTCACCTTGCCCTTCTTCCAATAGAACTTCAGCGGGATTATTGAATGTCCTTTCTGCTCTACAATACCTCGCAACCGATCAATTTGTTTCCGATGTAGAAGCAACTTCCGCGCGTCGAGGGGGTTATGATTGTGGACATTGCCATGTGAATATTCATCAATGTGACAATTGTGAAGCCATGCCTGGCCATCCCGATCAACGCGGGCATACGCCTCACGGAGCTGCCCCTTGCCGGCTCGTAGGGATTTAACTTCCGTCCCACGTAACACCAGCCCTGCTTCTAAGGTTTCCAGAATTTCATAATCCCTCCGTGCCTTAGAGTTTTTTAGGATTAAATCTTCCACAATAAAAAAACCAGAAGGTCACCCTTCTGGTCGCAGATGTGATTTGACCGAAGAGATTACTTTTTTGCCTTTTTCTTTCTCTTCACCGTAGATTTTGATGTGAGGATTTCATTCGCCACGGGATCAGTTAATTCATAGTCCATTTTACCCTCCAACAACTCAGTAAGCGCAAGATCAGCTGCGCCCAGCAATGGCGAGTCGATCAAAGGCCGAGCACCTCCGGTGTTTAGCTGGCGCACACGTGTGGAAATAATATTTACGAGTATATTCGGGTTTCCGACCAACTCTTCAGCTTCGTTGCATAGATCCGCGTTCATTTTAAAAGACCGGTGAAAATACATTCAATTCAGCGATACGCAACAATAAAATCACCTCTTGCTGAACGTCTTATATACGGTTAGAAATTTGCCGTGCCAACTAGCCTCCCCTTTGATCTTGAGAAATACACTCGCAGTCAAGCCAGGTGCGTGGATCAAGCCTTGGGAAAATTACTTCCCAGTGCGAATACCAAGCCAGTCACAATTCACCAAGCGATGCGTTATAGCCTTTTTGCAGGTGGGAAACGCATCCGCCCTATTTTAACCTTGGCTGCCGCTGAGGCATGCGGGGGTTCTTCCTCAGATGCAATGCCATTAGCGTGCGCAGTTGAATGCATCCACACGTATTCACTAATTCACGATGATCTACCATCAATGGATAATGATGATTATCGTCGAGGCCAACCTACAAGCCATAAGGTATTTGGGGAAGGCACAGCAATACTCGCCGGTGACGCGCTGTTAACGCAGGCCATCGAAATTGCTATCCAAGCCAAGGGTTGGCCACGCTATTCACACGCAGATTTAATAAGGGAAATCACAACGACAGCCGGCTCTCTACAGCTAATTGCCGGACAAGTTGCAGACCTTGAAGCGACAGGCAAGGATCTCACGCTACAGCAACTCAGATTTATTCACGAAAGAAAAACAAGCGCATTACTTACATGTTCCGTACGACTTGGGGGAATGAGTGCTAATTGTACCACAAATAAACTTAATGCTCTCACCGCATTTGGCAATCATGTCGGCCTTGCGTTTCAGGTGATTGACGACATTCTGGATGTCACAAAAACTACGAAGCAATTGGGTAAAACCGCCGGCAAGGATCAGATGACTTCAAAGGCGACATACCCAGCAATTGTTGGCCTAGAAAAATCAAGGGATATTGCTAAACAATTAACGAGCAAATCATTCGCAGCCTTGAAAACATTCAGAGGAAAAGCAAAGGCGTTGGAGGCTATTGCCCGCTACCTTTTGAGGCGGAAAAACTAAAGTCCAAGTTTCTTGAAGCGGGCATTGATGTGTTTTTGATGAAACTCCAATGAACATAACTTTTCGAGTTCACCTTTGCTAAAGTGCCTCTCCACATCCGAGTCCGACATCAACTCTTCAAGAAAATCAGCGTCATCTCTCCCCGCGTGCTTCACTGCCCAAGTTTTCATAGCGTTTCGTTGCACCAACTCATATGCATTCTCCCGCGTGAGACCCTTTCGGATTAAGGCTAGAAGCACTGTCTGGCTATTCCACATGCCAAGACTCAACCCTATATTCTTCTTCATATTTTTAGGATAAACATTCAAACCATCCATCATGCGTTGAAGAAGGTTAAACATGTAATCAAGCAAGGTGCAGGAGTCAGGAAAAATTATTCGCTCCACGCTGCTGTGTGAAATATCTCGTTCGTGCCAAAGTGCTACGTTCTCCATAGAGACAAGAGCGTTACCACGAAGCACGCGCGCCAATCCCGACAGTTTTTCCCAGTTTATAGGATTGCGCTTATGCGGCATGGCACTGCTACCTTTTTGACCCTTGGAAAAAGGTTCCTCCGTCTCAAGCACTTCTGTGCGCTGCAGATGCCGGAATTCCACTGCCCAACGTTCAATGCTTGCACCCACGAGAGCAATGGAGTTTAGGAATTCGGCATGGTTGTCACGTTGAACGACTTGAGTAGCAATGGGAGCCGGCTTAAGGCCCATTTTTTTGCAGACATAATTTTCTACACGTGGTGGCAGATGTGCATTGGTTCCGACAGCCCCGGACAATTTTCCGATTGAAGCAACTTCTCTGGCGCGAATCAGCCGAAGCAAGGACCGCCCGAATTCGTCATGCATCAATGCCATCTTCAATCCGAATGTTGTAGGTTCAGCCTGGATGCCATGACTGCGACCTATGCATGGTGTGTGCTTGTGTTTGCGTGCTTGACGAGCGATGGACACACGAACTCTTTTTGCCCCCGCAATGAGCATTTCTACACTCTGTCTCATCTGCACTGCAAAGGCCGTATCTACAACATCACTAGAGGTAAGCCCATAATGTAGCCAGCGACTGGCCTTGTGATTAATTTTTTCGGCAACGGCTGTGGTGAAGGCAATAACATCATGGTTTAAAGTGCGCTCAAGTTTGTTTTGACGTCGCACCAAACTGGGCAGGTCAGAAAAACATAACTCCATTCCTGCTTTGATTCGGCCAAAATCTGATTTTGGAATGACCTTATCTCTGACTAATGCTTCGCAGGTGTGAAGCTCGATTTTCAGCCAGAGATTTAGCTTATTTTCATCAGTCCAAATTTCCCGTATCTCCGGGCGTGAATATCTTGGAATCATGGTGTGCTGTAAGTCCCCAATGTGTGGTTCATTCGATTATTATTTGAAATTAACGCATCATCTTTTTTCGCGCCTTTTCAAGGATGTCACGCTCCTCATCAGAGAGGCTCCCGAATCCATGCGCGGAAATCTTATCGAGAATGGGATCAATTTTATCCTTCATTAAATCCTCTTCAGGGTCATTTATTGGCCCATTGCCCTTTGAGTATGCACCTCCATCAATAGTTTCCACTTCCCGCCGCACAGATTTCCCTAATGATTTCCCATCACGAACGCGGTTCCACAGTGGAGGCGCCCCACTTAAGGTACCTCCTTGAACAAATAATAGAATATACAAAACTCCCCAGATCATTCCTCCCAAGTGGGCGCCGTGAGCAATACCTGATTGATTTGATATGATTCCCAAAACTCCGATAACTGCTAGCGCGATCAAAATAAATTTCGCCTTCATTCGCACGGGTAGAATAAACATAATCAATAAAGTTAACTCACGATTCCAATACATCATCGCAAAGGCTGCCATGAGGCCAAATATCCCGGCTGAAGCACCGACCACCCCAACATCAGGATTGTTCTCCGCCCACGCTAAAATGCATTGAAGCAACCCACCAAAGACGCCGGCAATTAAATATATTGAGAGAAATTTGATCTTACCCAAGGACTCCTCAATTTGCCGACCAATAAACCATATCATCGCACAGTTAATTAAAATGTGAAACAAGTCCCCATGGAGAAACTGGAAGGTCAGCAATTCCCACACATGTCCTTGGGCTAAACGTGCCGGGTAAAGTGCCAAGCTATTTTCAAACCAATCAACTGTATGCTGCAGGATAAAAAAACCTATGTTGATGATAATTAACTTCAGACACCACGAAACGCCGCCCTGCGCCGTCTCAGGGCGCCAGTCCGGCTCTCGCATGTATGGTCGATCATCAAGCATACTTTAACTTAACTCGGCCAACTCAACTTGCACCAGCTCAATCAGTGGTTTGAATGCCTCAATATCAAACGAGAACGGCGCTCCAGCAGCTTCAAATAGCTCCGGCAATGGACGCGAGCCGCCCAGTGCCAACGCGCGTTTGTAATCAGTAAGCGCATTTGCTCGGTTGGCTTTACTGTTCTTCCACACCCAAAGCGCACCAAGCTGCGCGATGCCGTACTCAATATAGTAAAACGGAATAAGAAAAATATGGAGCTGCCGGTGCCACATTTTGGTATGGGCCAGCTCGTAGCCGGACCAGTCGATGTCGCCCCCAAATCGAGCGCGCAGTTCGTTCCACGCAACATCACGCTGGTCGCGCGTATGCCCGGGATGTGTATATATCCAATGTTGAAAAGCGTCTACCGTTGCGATCCAGGGAAAAATGGAAATGATCCCCTCAAGATGTTCCCGCCGTGCACGAGTAGCTTCTTCTTCTCCATAAAATTCCTCGAGATGTTCGTTGCCAATTAGCTCCATGCTCATGGAGGCTACCTCGCAAAATTCCAGCGGGGCATGTTGGTAATGATGGATATTCTCCTCCTGCGCAGCAAGCGTATGAAAAGCGTGACCAGCCTCGTGCAGCAGGGTTTCCACATCTCGCTGTAAACCCACAGCATTCATGAAAATAAACGGCAATCTCGCCTCAGGCAGACTGCTTTGGTAACCACCAGGTGCCTTTCCTTTACGATTGGCAAGATCCAACAGATTTTTGTCACGCATTGTTTGGAACCCATTTGCCAACTCGTTGTCCACATGGTTAAAAATATTCTTGGTGCGGGCCACCATATCATTTACTTCCGTGAAGGGTTTTAATGGGGGACGGCCTTGCGGATCAACGCTGATGTCCCAAGGCTTTACTGCTTCAAGCTGCATTTGTTCGCGGCGCTCAGCCAGCATTCCATTATATACCGGCATTATCAACTGCTCAACCGCCTCGTGAAATTTATAGCAATCGTCTGGCTGATAATCAAAACGACCCTTGGATATATGTTTAAATTCACGATAGTTTTCAAAACCCGCGTTGGCTGCAATAGGCTCTCGGAGTGCCATGAGCCTTTCAAATTGATCATCACATTGGTCTGCCACTTCAAGCCGCTTATCAGTCACTAATTCCCACGCCTCCTGTCTCAGGGTCCGATCATTCTCCTGAAGGTATACTCCCATTTGAACAAGAGTTTTTTCCTCTCCTTTAAATTCCACAGTCAGAGCGCCCATCATTTCCTGATACTGCTGACCAAGCTTGGTCTCCTCGGTTTCCAGGGGGACATTTTCCTCACGGAACAACTCAACATAAGAAGCCCAATCCCGATTGAGCACTTCATACTTTTCACTGGGTAAATCATTCCGGTTAGGATGATTCACAAATAATTTTGAGAGGCGAAAAAAGCGTTCCTTCATGCCAGGCTCAATGTTTTCCACAAAATCCAGATAGCCTTTTTTGGCGTCTTCATTTGAGGTATGGCACGTCATGGCGATGTACCGACGGGACCCTTCTTCATCAAGGATGGCGCTTAACTCACTGACCTCCAGTACCCATGCCTCAAGCTCGGAGACAGATTCACAGGCAGCGATTCGTTCCTCTAACTGGCCAAAGAGAGGCTGAATGGACACCCAATTGTCGAGCACAAGGTCAGACGGCACAAACGTACGCGCCTTATACGGTGGCAGATTTCCAAACGGCAATAATTCCATGCGCGGGAAGATGCCAAAATGCCGTCGGAAAGGAAATGTGATTCGTCAGTCCAAGCCGTATTTTTCCAGCCAGCTCTGGGGCAGCGTGCCGAATGAGAGCAGCCAGTCATTGAAACGTTTCAGGCTCCAGCCTCGACCTTCTACAAGCCGGCGATGGAGACGTGCATTTTCCAGTCGGCCCAGCCAATAGCTCATTGGGACCGCGGGTGAACTTGTGTACCAATTCACATCTGCTTCCGCACGTGCTTTAGTAAAGCCAATGTGTTTTTGCAAGTGTTTCACACCCTGACTGTAACTGTAGCGACCAGAATGCAAACGCAAATCCACTAAGATGCGGTGCACGCGCCATAGCGCATCATGGAGCTGGATGATCTTCGTCCAGGGTGATCGGTCGATTTTGAGATCCGTCATCATTTGTTCACACCACAGCGTCCAGCCCTCATAAAAAACTGCATGAGCAAACAGAGGCCGCCATTTACGCCGATGCGTATTGGCCGTAACAAACTGCAAATGATGACCCGGATATGCCTCATGCGCCGAGGTTAATGAAATACCAAAATGCTGCTGCACCTCTGCCAACTTATCCGCTCTGTTGCTTTTTGTAAGACTCAAGTCATTTACCCAAAAGATGCCACGCTGGCGTTTTTCAAAGGGCCCCGGCGATGAGTAAGCCGCCGTGGGATAAAGATGTCGCATGAATTCCGGTACCAGTCGCACCTGTAATTCATCACCCTTTGGGAATGTCACTGCTTTAGCCTCCCTGAAACCGTCCGCCACGCGTTTGGTTTCGGCGCGATACACATCCAGTAAATCGCCATCTGGATTCCATTTGGACCGTGCGCTTTTGATGATCGTCGCTGCCGATTTCCCTTTTCCGTGACGTGCACAGGCTTGCTTCAACAGGTCACCAATGCGGCCCGCTTCTGACAATGCCAACGCCTCCACCTGCCCAAGTGTGTAGTCCAAACCCAACTCATCTCGAACCCGACGCTGCAAACGGTTTGTGCCCAGTGAAAATGAATTGCGTGGTGCCAACGGACGTTCAACCACGACATCATGATATCGGCGCACAGCTCGCTGGGCTGACGCAATCAGCTTGATATCTTTTTCTCCGAGAAATGATTGTAGAGCATCAAACAACGCCTCGGCGCCCGCAACGCTTTGTTGCATGATACGTCGCCACACGTTTTCCGGACGGTCAATCATCCGGGCGGACTGCGATAGATAACGCGGCGTCTCCCGCAGCACACCCCTCATATTACGTTTTCCACGAGCGGACTCATCGTCTCCTCGTTGCAATTCATGTAATAAAACACCAAACACTCTGTCAACTGCATCTGGTTCCAACCGATGAACATGACGATCAAAATCTTCACATTCACCTAAGACCATTGAGCGTAACGCCAAACGATCAAGATGCTGTTCCGGAGACAGCTCATTCACTTGCAATGCATCAAGGTCAGCCAACGTCTGCTGGCGTCGCATTTCCTGTCGCCGTTCAAATCTCAGACCCATTTCACCTAACTGCCCTTCCCCCGCACGAAGGCCAAGTTCATTGGCCATCACGGGATGATCTTCCAAAACGCCTTCAAAATAACGATCCAGAATGCCCTCAAATTTTTTCTGAGTATAGTTGCTAGTTTTCATTCAATAATTTCCAAACGCGATATGCCTCCGACACGCTCCATGCCTGCGCATCACATCCGCGCTGCGTATGCGGTGCGTCACCGTCCAACACTTCAGGCAAATGGTTGATGCAACCGGTATGAAATAAATTTTCCATGCTTAACAAGTACGATTTTGCCGCTCGAACACTATCATCGGAAAAATTCCACGCCATCGCCAAGGCTTGGCAGAACACTGGCAATTTCCAGCACCAAGCTGTACCATTGTGATACGCGGGCTTGCGTCGCGTATCTTCATCTCCCTCATAACGGCCCCAATACGGATTGTCGGGATCATTCAGCTTTTGTCCTTCATTGCCGACAATCGGCAGCGAAAGCTCAACCGGGAGAGGAGCCAATGAACGAACTGCCCCGGACACTAGTAAATATTTCTGGGCGGCTAAGACAGTTTTCCTTGCAATCTGCCCATTAATAACGCCAAGACTAATTGCAATAAGACAATTGCTTCGCAGGGCAGTATCAGCGGCAGCCATATTTGCCGACCCACCATCTGGCGCAGATAAATTGTCCACTACCCAGTTTTGATCTTCCCCGCAAAATTTTTTATTCAAAGACTCCTTAGCTCGTTTTTCTAAATTTTCCCAATCTCGGTCAGGTTGTATATTACGCAGTTGCGCCAGCAACCGAATCCAGAGCGCCTGTATCTCAACCGGATATCCAACTCTGGGAGTCCCTGCGGGATAATTTGTATCCATCCAAGTGAAATGGGAAGGGCTCCAAATCAGTCCACTTTGAGCATCAGCACACACACCATTTGACATTCCACGCCGATATCCCTCGCCAATTGAAACAATAACTTCCCTCATTGTCCTCCCATCACCTACTCTTTGGCTATACACGTCAAACTCAGTCATTTTAGCCAATTCCTCAATAACCAAACAGAACCACAACGGCGCGTCAGAAGTGTTGCGATTGGACACATCATCACCATTCAGAACATTTGGTAGTGATCCATGTTCTTCCAAACCTGCAAATGTTTTTACAATCTCATTAACCTCGCTCTTATAACCCGCAGCCAACAGCCCGCGAGCAGCAATAAAAGTATCACGCCCCCAGTCCAAGAACCACGGATACCCCGCAATAACAGTTTTCCCTTTGCCGCGGTTCACAACGAATGCTGTTATCCCAGCTTTCAATCGTTCAGAAAATGAATATACATCTACCGGCGGAATCAATTCTGATTTTATTGATGGATTGTTTTCCGCAGAAACTATTATTGATGCTGTATCATCAGGCTTCATCGGAATCTCGAACCAACCTGGACTACAGGCATCGCCTGACTCCTGATGACCCCTATTTGCCTCAATTGGGTGTGCCACGTTCGTGCACCATTCCATTTCCTCATGAAAAACACCTAATGTCGTGCGAACGGATAGTTGACGAGTATGGGAAGGCGTGAAAATAAACCCACCTGAATCGCAAGAAATATTGTCAGAAAAATGCCGTTCAACTTGTTCGTTGATATTAGTTTCGGCATGGAAAATACGATCCTCTATATCAACCCTCACTGTGATGCTGAATGATTTATCATCGGCAAGCCGCTGACCCTTTTCGGGATCCTTCTTCAAGCGAGTTACGGTAAGGTGTGTTTCGTTTTGCTGGTCAGGCATAGATGCTTGCAATTCGATCTCCACAGCACGACTGTCACCCGCACTGACAAGAAACCGCCAACGCGCAGGCGGGCCAGGTAAAAATTCCATCAAAATGGCTGCATTTAGTTCAGAGATAAACCCATCAGCAACAGCCCAAATTCGAACTCGCTTAGCAAAAATATGCCGATCAACTGGTTTGTCTGAATTTAGATTCGCCCCCAAGAGACAGTCATATTTTGACGAGATTACCCCGAGATCAACAGCCATTCGCGCCATTCCGCCAATTCCATTGGTTAACAAGACAATTGGTTGCTCCGTTGTATCAACAACAACCCGGGTCGAATTCAAATCAAAATTACTATTCTCGGGGTTTTGCGGCAGGAGTCGTATGGTTCCGGAGATGCTTTCAGATTCGAAACCCAGTCGCCGGAGGGTCAATTCAAAACCTCCAAATGAAATCTGTGGGCAGAACGTAACGATGTGCCCATCCTTCACCTGAATTGATTGGGTGGATTGATTCCTCCAATTTACGACGAAAGGTCTTTCGTCATGAACCAAAATCCAGTTCCCCGACGGAACAGGCATTATTCGGTTTGAGTCGAATACGGTCCAAATACTGACGCGTGGATAATCATGATCTAATATTTTCAATAATTCAGAACTATCATTACATCTGGAAATATGATTCAGAAATTTTACAGGATCATTTGATAACATATCACCTAATGGAATCCCTGTATAATCTCCAATATTCTCCGGCTCCAATTGATGAGAGAGGCATTGCAAAGCCATCGCATTTTGTGCATGGGTTGCTTTGCAATCATGCCTTATTTGACCTTCTTCACTTAGCGAAAGGCAGAAAATATCACATGGTTTTAATAGGATTTCCGACCCGTTTATTTCAGGCAGCTTTTGCCCCAACAGATCGTACACTGCAGTTAATTCAATACCGTGCAATTCTAAGGCACGAGGTTCTTCAATATTAGAGTTTGCGATAATGAAAACAATTTCATCTGTTTGGGGTGATTCACGGCGCAATGCATATATGTCGGAATCATCCGGACTCAAGCGAGTGAGAATTGCCTCTTCAAAGAAGCATGGATGGCTCTGAAGCAATTGATTTAATTTTGCCAATTCGTCGACAATATTTTCATCCGCACCCCAGTTCAGCCCGCGAGCTGCATGAACATTAACCTGTTCATTAGCCAACCACTCGACACCATTTGTAAAACCAAACCCACCATTCACACTAGTCAATGCACAAAGACGGTTTCGAAACAACGACCATCGGCGGCCTTTCTCGGCAAGCCGCGTATTGTCATGTGTTTCACTGTAATGAATCAGCGTCCCAACTCCCTTACTTTGAGCCAACGCGTGATCCAGGTAAGCAGCCACACGTGGGCCCTCAAATTCCTGAAACAATTCGGAATAGGCCCACTGCATCCCTCCACGCGTTAAAAGATTAGAGGTGTCTTCCCATCCTCCGCCCAGACCTTCCAGCAGAAAAATTGTGTCTGGAAATTCCTCACGAACTCTAGCGATAATATAACGCCAAACCGGCATAGGAACCTTGTATCCAGCGTCGCAACGAAAGCCATCCACACCGCGACGACTCCATGTAAGAAATGCCTCCGCCATGTGTTCCCATAATTCAGGATGATTCGGGTTCAACTCAACCAGATCTGACCACACATTTCCCCATGCGCCGGGGCTCGCAAAATCTCCATTATTTTCCCTTAAAAACCACTCGGGATGAGTTTCCTGCAGAGTGCTCCCCCAACCCGTGTGATTAATAACGAGGTCAAGAAAAAGTTGACCTTCGTAACCGTGCACCGCATCAGCCAATTCACAAAACTGCTCCACACCGGTTGCACGCTTGTCGAAGACCACGAGTGAAGGATCGACCGCTGTGAGATCACCGCATGCATAGGGACTGCCAAAACGTCCCATGCGAGCATAAGTGGTTGGGGTGGGGTTTACGGGAAGCAGATGGAGAATTCGGCAACCCAGCCTCTCAAATATATGCGGCAGCTCCTCCCTTAGATCTCTGAGTGTTCCTCCAGGTGGAATAACCGTATACCCATCTTGATCCAGAGAATGTATTTGTTCACTTTCACCAAAACCACTCGTTTCCCTCACATATTTATTCGGACCAAACATCCGTGGAAATGCACAATATATTGTGTTCGCCATGCGGCAACTATTGGGATGAACTGAAAGACCAAAATTACCACCATCGGGCCAATGTTGCCGTCCTTCCTGATCAATCGCATAAGCCTTGGACTGAAACCAGCCTACTTCAGTAAGGGCAAAAGTGATGTGCCAATCCCCTCCATCTGTCTTCAAAGCCACATCGCGCCAACTGGCTTCCAATTGTACTTCAGGTTCTTGGATGGACTGAATGATTTCCTGGCGGAGGAGATTGGCCCGACCAATGTTTGTCCGGAGAAAGACGGAATGGCCCGCCGGAACATTCCGAAGTGTGAATTGAATGGTATCACCAACATAGCGAACCAGTTGTTCGCCGCAGGCTGGTTCCATGATCATCCGCGCCACCTACCAATCATGCGCAGATTAAGTACAACTGCCCACAAAAAAGGCAGGGCGAAGACTAATCCGGTACAAATAAAGATATTTAGTAGCGATAGTGATCCGGCTTGTATGGCCCGTCGATTGAAACATCAATATACTCGGCTTGATCGGGCGTGAGTTGCGTGAGCTTTGCACCCAGCTTGTCGAGATGGAGGCGAGCTACTTCCTCATCGAGCTTTTTGTCTAATAAATAAACACCGATTTCCCGGTCTTGATTATTGCGGATGTCAATTTGTGCAATAATTTGGTTGGTGAAGCTGTTAGACATCACGAAACTTGGATGACCAGTAGCACAACCGAGATTGATCAATCGACCCTCGGCTAACAAGTAAATGGAGTGTCCATCTGGGAAAGTGAAACGCGTGACAGGACCTCCTGGTATTGAATCATCCTTGATTTCTTCGCGAATCACACCGTCCATATCACCAAGAGCAGCAACTTGAATTTCATTATCAAAATGACCAATATTGCAAACGATGGCCTGGTCCTTCATCCGTGACATTTGATCAGCGGTTATAATGTCCTTGTTGCCGGTGGTGGTAACATAGATATCCGCCACTGGCAGCGCGTCGTCCACAGTAGTGACTTGATACCCAGCCATGCATGCCTGTAATGCGCATATAGGGTCGACCTCCGAGACAAGTACGCGTGCACGCTCATTAGCTAAGGCCTCCGCTGAGCCCTTTCCCACATCACCATAGCCGCAAACCATTGCTACCTTCCCAGACACAAGCACATCCATCGCGCGCTTGATTCCGTCCACCAGCGAATGACGACAGCCGTACACATTGTCGAACTTAGACTTGGTTACCGAATCATTCACGTTTATAGCTTGAAAAAGAAGCTCGCCGCGGTCCTCCATCTGTAACAGCCGATGCACGCCAGTAGTCGTCTCCTCGGAAACCCCTTTCACTGCTTCTGCTACAGGAACCCAGTGGCCGGGCTTGTCGACTTGCACGCGCTTCAACAAATTCTTGATGATCTGCTCCTCCTCGCTCTCAGATTCTAAATCCACCCAGTCACTACCATTCTCCAATTCCACACCCTTGTGTATAAGAAGCGTTGCATCTCCCCCGTCATCGACAATTTGATCAGGACCTGAACCATCGGGCCAGGTCAGGGCATTAAATGTACAGTCCCAATACTCCTCTAGCGTCTCGCCCTTCCATGCGAAGACCGGAATCCCTAAAGACGCAATAGCCGCCGCCGCGTGATCTTGCGTTGAGTAAATATTACATGAACACCAGCGCACATCTGCGCCCAACTCCACTAGGGTCTCAATCAGTACCGCAGTCTGTATTGTCATGTGTAGAGACCCCATCACCTTCACTCCCACCAAGGGCTTGTCCGGGCCGTATTTAGCACGCGTGGCTATAAGCCCTGGCATTTCCTTCTCAGCAATGACAATTTCCTTGCGGCCAAAATCCGCCAGGCTGATGTCACGCACTTTGTAGTCCTCAGTCATTTCTTCTAGTACCGCTTTCATTTTAAAATCCCTACTTCACAGCTTTCCGCAACGCCGCGATCTTATCTGTCTTTTCCCAAGTAATATCCCTATG
>CBFHWX010000048.1:0-20039 GCA_965659445.1 Limisphaerales bacterium
ATGCGCAGCATTATTTCGCAATGCAGGATTGGGCGGAGAAAAATCCAAACGGCCAACGCCCTGAATACAATCCCGCACTGGAGGCCCTGCGGCCGGTATTGGCGCGGAAGCAATCCATTGCTATCGAGACCGGCAGTGTATTGATGCTCGACCGTGCGAAGGTATTGTCGGCTGAGCTGAAGTTTCAACCCATACTCGTGGCCACCGGCCAGGAATGGCGCCGCGCGGACCTTGTGGAAAAAATTCCCTTCCCCTTCATCGTGCCGGTGGTGTTCCCCGGCAAACCGGATCTGCCGGAGGAGGATGACTGGGAGCAAATCTCGCTGGACCAACTGCGGGCCTGGGATTGGGCACCGGAAATCCCCGCCCTGCTCCGCTCGCATCAACGTTCCATTTCACTGACCACCCACGGCCTCGCGGACCGCAAGGTGTTTCGCAAAAATATCCGCCAAGCCATCAAGCGCGGCCTCAAAGAAACTGACGCGCTCGCCGCTCTGACTACTGAGCCGGCCGCGCTCCTCGGCGCCAGCGCACAGCTAGGCACCATCGAAAAAGACAAGCTCGCCAATCTCACAATCGTGGACGGCAACAGTTGGTTTGAGCCCAAGAACGAAGTCAGCGCTGTGTGGGTCGAGGGTCGGCGCTTTGCCAACGAAAATCCCAAGCCCAAGGATAACAAAAAGAACGACGCAGAAAATAAACCGGACGCCAAGCTCGAGCTGCGTGTTGCCAAGACGCCCGGCGATTACCGCGGCGTTCTGAAGGCGCCAAAGACTGTCATTATCATTAACGCCCACATTTGGACTTGCGGCCCAGCGGGCGTCATAAAAAACGGTTCACTCACTTTCACCGACGGTCGCATCGCCTCCATTGGGAAAAATCCCAGCGACGTCCGTCCGCTCGACGCACTTATCATCGATGCCAAGGGCCGCCACGTCACACCGGGGCTCATCGACTGCCACAGTCATAGCATGATTCTCGGCGGTGTGAACGAAGGCACCCTGCCCTCCTCGGCGATGGTGCGCATTGGCGACGTGGTCAACTCGGAGACCGAAAACATTTATCGCCAACTCGCCGGTGGCCTCACCACGGCCAATCTTTTGCACGGCTCGGCCAATCCCATTGGCGGCCAAAATCAGGTGATCAAGCTGCGGCATGGTTCGGCACCCGATGAATTGAAGTTTGCCCAGGCACCCGCCGGCATCAAGTTTGCACTCGGAGAAAACGTCAAACAATCCAACTGGGGCGACGAAAAGAAAACGCGCTTCCCACAAACTCGAATGGGAGTACGCACATTTTTTGTCAACCGCTTCACCGCAGCTCGCCATTATCTTAATGACCAAAAAAGAAACCGTGGCAACAGCCCTCCTATCCGTCGCAACCTCGAGCTAGAGGCTCTCAGCGAAATCATTGAGGCCAAGCGCTGGATCCATTGCCACTCGTACCGACAGGATGAAATGCTCATTTTCATGCGCACAATGGAGAGATTTGGGGTGACCATTGGCACACTGCAGCACGTACTGGAAGGCTACAAGATTGCCGATGAGATCGCCGCCCACGGTGCAGGCGCATCCGCCTTTAGCGATTGGTGGGCGTATAAGTTCGAGGTATACGACGCCATCCCGTACGCCGGTTCGCTGATGCACGAGCGCGGGGCGGTGGTTAGTTTCAATTCTGATTCATCCGACCTTGCCCGCCGAATGAACCTAGAAGCTGCCAAAGCCGTGAAATACGGCGGCACCAGTGAGGAGGACGCTCTAAAATTCGTGACACTCAACCCCGCCAAACAATTGAAAATTAACAAATGGGTCGGATCACTCGAGATCGGCAAGGATGCGGACTTAGTGATATGGAACGGCCATCCTCTTTCAACCCAATCTGTCGCCGATGAAACCTGGATTGAGGGCAAACAATATTACGACCGCGTTAAGGTAGCTAACCGCACTAAGGCCATGACTGCCGAGCGCGACGCCCTCATCATCAAGATACGCAAAAAGGATGATGAAAAACCCGGTGAAGCCGCCCGCGCAGCCTTTTTCATGCGCGCCTTGGAAAAAGCCCACTCCTTCAAAAACTGCTATGAATGCCGAAAGGCCAAGCCATGAAAAAACTGATCCTGTTTCTATTTTGGGTTTCCTCGCTCCACGCCGATACAGTGCTGTACAAGGCTGCCGCCATCCACACGGCAGACAAAGGCACGATTCTCGACGGTCAAATGATCGTCACCGACGGCATCATTGAGGCCATTGGCCAAAACCTCAGGATCACGCGTCAAACAATAACCGTCGACCTTGGCGAACTACAATTGTACCCGGGCCTCATCGCCGCCACCACTTCGCTGGGTCTCACGGAAATCAACGCCGTACGCGCCACACAGGATACCACCGAGGTCGGCGAATTCACCCCGGATGTCGAGGCATGGATTTCAGTTAACCCCGATTCCGAGCTCATCCCCGTCGCACGCGCCAACGGATTCACGCATGTGCTGGTCGCGCCGATGGGAGGAACCGTCACTGGGACGTCGGGTTTAATTAAGACCGCTGGTTGGGGAGTCGAGGATATGACCATTAAACCCCGCGCTGCCTTACACCTATGGTGGCCAGCGATGAAATTAAACACGCGCCCAAAGGAATCCTTGCGCGACCCTTCAAAATACAAATCGCCCAAGGATCAAGCGAAGCAACGCGAACAGAAATTGAAGAAAATTAATGCATTTTTTAATGAAGCAGAGGCTTATGCAAAGGCACGCTCCTCAGGCCTAGTAAATTTCCAAAAGATCCCCGCTTGGGAAGGCATGCTCCATGCATTGAATGGCAAGCAGCCGATCATGGTACACGCGAATGAACTACGCCAAATTAAGTCCGCCGTCACCTGGGCAAAACGGCGTAATTACAAGATCATTCTCGCCGCCTCGCGCGATTCATGGCGCGTGGCGGAGCTGTTGGCCAAGGAAAATATTCCAGTTGTGTTTGATAACGTTTTCACGTTGCCGCAGCGCGACACCGATTCGCACGATGCTCACTTCCGCGCAGCCGGAATTCTGAACAAGGCTGGAGTGAAAGTAGCGCACAGCGTCGACATGGGCGCGTGGGGTGCCTCGGAAGTCCGAAACATCATTTACTCCGCCTCGCGCTCCATGGCCTATGGCCTGCCACACGAGGCGGCCTTAAAAAGCATCACGCTTCATCCTGCGGAAATGCTGGGAGTAAACGATCGGCTGGGGTCTTTATCACCAAAAAAAGAGGCAACATTTATAGCAGTAGACGATGATCTGTTTGATATTCGCTCCAATGTAAAACGAATGTGGATCGAGGGTAAAGAAGTAGGCCTTAAAAGTCGCCACACCCGCCTCTACGAGAAATATCTGAAACGCCCAAAGCCCGTAGGCTTGGACAAATGACATGCAGAAGATTTCCCGCAGCCAGGCAAAAAAGTTTGCGTTTGATTGGCGCGATAAGCCGTTGCTGCATGTTCGCCCAGGCGAGAAGTTTGAAATAGAGACTTGGGATGCGAGTTCTGGATTTTTCAAGTCACCACAAGACAAGGCGATCCCAGCTAATCGCCCCGGATTTGATCGCAGCCCACCACTGGCAAACCCAATCGCTGGGCCGGTGCATGTAAGCGGCGCATCTCGAGGAGATGTGTTAATGGTTTGCATACATGAAATAGAGGTCGCCGATTACTCGTGGGTTGCCGTGGGGCCCAATCGTGGGCCACTAGGTCAGTCAACTCGCTGGCCTGAACTTTCAGGTGAATACACCACCAAGATTTTTCCACATACGCCCGGGCCAAGTGGGACCACCATGGACGGAACCCTGAATTTCAGTGATTCCATCACATGGCCAATCACGCCTTTCATTGGCACGATCGGTGTAGCACCCGATCGCGAAGTGCGAACAAGCATTGATGGGCAAGGCGCTTGGGGCGGGAATCTTGATATTCGAGATGTGGCGCCAGGTAATCGGATTTTACTTCCGATCTTTCATAACGGCGCCCTTTTCTATCTTGGCGATATACACGCAAGCCAAGGGGACACTGAATACACCGGCACTGCGGCTGAGACGTGCGGCACAGTTCGTCTTGAGCTGGAGATCATCAAACAGAAGAAGCTGCCTTTTATGCGAATCGAAAAGCCTGACACTATCGTGGCAGTTCAGGCTGCAAGACCACTGGAGGTGGCTGTGGATGTCGCGACCAAACACCTCATGGCATGGTTAATTGATGAATATGAATTTACACCTACCGATGCATACTGCCTTGTGAGTACTTGCCCGGATTTTCGCATCAATGTTTATCAGATGTGCGATATAGCAGAGCTGAGCTATGTTGCAGGAGCAGAGCTTCCGCGAAAATTTATACAATAAAAAACGCGCCCGAAGGCGCGTTTCTGATTGGTTTTGTGGAATTAAGGTTTTGCGGCCTCGTAGTTCGCGCTAACGGTATCCCAGTTCACGACGCTCCAAAATGCCTTGAGATAATCCGGGCGCCGGTTTTGATATTTCAGGTAATAGGCGTGCTCCCAAACATCACAGCCAAGAATAGGCGTGCGGCCTTCCATCAGCGGGGTGTCCTGATTAGGCGTGTTGCAAACACAGAGCCCACCGTCGGATTTGAAGCAGAGCCACGCCCAGCCGCTACCGAATTGGGTTGCGCCCGCAGCTTCAAATTTTTTCTTGAATGAATCCATACCGCCGAGTTCGGACTCGATGGCTTCGGCGAGATTGCCGGTGGGTTCGCCGCCTCCGTCGGGGGCAATCACGGTCCAGAAGAGCGAGTGGTTCGCGTGGCCGCCGCCATGGTTGCGCACCGCGCCGCGGATTTCCTCTGGCACAGAATCGAGATCACTGACCAAGTCGTTGACAGTTCTGCCCGCCAAGTCGTCGTGCCCCTCAAGGGCGTCGTTTAGCTTGGCGATGTAGGTGGCGTGATGCTTTCCATGATGGATTTCCATGGTCTGAGCGTCAATGTGGGGTTCCAACGCGTCGTGCGCGTACGGGAGTTCGGGTAGTTCGTAAGCCATAAGATTTAGGGTTGCGCGAACGGTAGCAATCGAGCACCGGTCAGGCAAGCCCAACGAAGTTCTTCAGCATTTTCAGACCTGCTTTTTGGCTTTTTTCAGGATGAAATTGTGTGGCAAAAACATTGTCGCGCCACACAGCAGAGGCAAATGTTTCGCCATAAGTTGTGCGTGCGGCAATGATAGTTTCGTCAGACGGCCTCGGAAAAAAGCTGTGCACAAAATAGAAATGAGAACCCGATTCGAAGCCATCAAGAATAGGACAATCGGGCTGAGCAATTTCAATTTGATTCCACCCAATCTGCGGCACCTTGACTTGATTGTCGGCAAAGCGCACCACACTACCTTCGAAAATCCCCAGCCCAGAAGCACTAGAATTGAATTCTTCGCTCTTTTCAAATAGGGCTTGATAGCCAACACAGATCCCAAGAAAAGGCTGGCCGGTCTTAATAAATTCTTTTGAGGCTGACAGTAATTCCTGCCTTTGCATTGCATTAATGCAATCGTCAAACGCTCCCACGCCGGGAAGCACAACGGCATCCGCCTTTGCTACGCCTTCAGGCGTTTTCTCCAGACGAACCTCGCCTCCGGACTCTTCAAGAGCCTTCTGCACACTGCGGACATTACCCGCGCCATAATCGAGAAGTGCAATCACTGAAGTTCTTCTATATTAATCAGCTACACCGGCCAATTCCTTTTCCGTACGTAAACGCAATTGGCCACAAGCTGCATCGATATCGTGCCCTTTTTCACGCCGTAGAGTGACGATGGTTCCGTGTCCGGTGAGCGCGGATAGAAATGCATCTTGTGAGGATTCGTCAGGCCGAAGCCATTCAAGCCCATCGACGTGGTTGTACGGGATAAGATTAACTTTGGCTCGCATGCGTTCGGCAAGATCGGCCAGAGGTTTTACTTGGCCCAAAGCGTCATTCACTCCAGAGATTAGAATATACTCCAGGGTGATTTTGCCGTTTTTAGCCTGTTGGTATTCCTCGACGGCAGCGGTCAGTTCGGCCAATGGGTATTTCCTGTTGATCGGCATAATGCGATCCCTCACTTCATCGGTGGCTCCATGCAAGCTAATGGCCAGGCGATATTGCCGAGACTGTTGAGCAAGCTGGCGGATTTGGGGGGCGAGGCCACTAGTCGAAATGGTAATTTTTCTTGCTCCGATGTTAGCACCCCACTCGGCATTCAATATTTCCAGTGCCGCCATAAGCTTATCAAAATTTGCCAGAGGTTCACCCATTCCCATAATGACAAGGTTATTGACTGGCCACCCATTAGCCCCCCCCTGGGCTTTGCGCCACCGTTCCGTGGCCAACACTTGATCGATTATTTCCGATGGGACTAAGTCGCGCTTGAATCCATCCAAACCGCTCGCGCAAAATTTACAACCGTAGGCACAACCAACCTGAGTGGAAACACATAAGGTGCGGCGATCGCTCTTGTTACCATACAGTGATGGACTGGCTGGGATAAGCACACTTTCCACAAATTGCCCGTCACTTAATTTCCACAAGAATTTTTGCGTTGTGTCGACACTGCCTTGTTTGCGAGTAAGCTTTATGGTTGAGAATTCAAATTCTTCTGAAAGTTTGCGTTGAAGCAACTCTGTGAGATTGGTCATGGCCGACCAGTCGGTTGCGTGATTGTGATGGATCCATTTCAATATCTGGTCTGCGCGATATTCCCTCTCACCCTGGCCGCAAAGCCAAGCGCGCAATGCATCAGGCATTTGAGATGAAATCGGTTCGCGCACGTTAATTGACTCGATAATATTTGTTCGAGTAATCCTGCACCATGCGCCATGTGTTGAACTGCGGGGTAATAGTCGCCATGGCTCGGCGCATTTTTTTAATCCATTGACGGGGCAATCCGACAGAATCCCGGTTGTAAAAAGTGGGGATGACTTCTTCTGATAATGTTCGGAACAGGTTTTCACTATCCAGTTTATCCTGCAACTCAATCTCATCAGGATGTGAATCATCCCCAATGGAAAATCCATTCGTTCCATCAAAGGACTCGCGCCACCAGCCGTCCATTATGCTGCAGTTCAAGCCACCGTGAGCGGAGGTTTTCATTCCACTAGTCCCGCTGGCCTCAAGAGGACGCCTTGGGTTATTCAGCCACACGTCACAACCTGAGACCATCATACGCCCAATCTGGATATCATAATTCTCAATGAAGACTAGATGGCCGGATAATTTGCTGTGTTTTGAAAGGTGCGCTATCTTTTGTATGAAGCGTTTACCTTTTTCATCTGCCGGATGGGCTTTGCCAGCAAAAATAAATTGCACCGGCCGATCAGCATCCTTTGCGAGGTTTGCAACTTTGTTCAATTGATCAAAAATGAGCGGCGCTCGCTTGTAAGTGGCGAATCGCCGCGCAAAGCCAATGGTTAGCGCGTCAGCGTCAAGGAGGTGGTCATAATTAATAAAGTCACCCTCACGCGTTTTAGGATCATCGATCAAGCGGCTACGAGCAAAGTCAACCAATTCCCGGCGCAGACGGCAACGCAGTGCCCAGAGTTCCTCGTCTGAAATAAAGTCCGGATCTTCAGCTTTAACCCAGAATTCCAGATGATTGATTTTTTCAAAAAATAACGGTTCATTACCCATTCTTCGTTGCCAAAAATCGCGGGCGGTTCCGCTCATCCATCCAAGCGCATGAATACCATTGGTAATATGACCGATGGGCACTTCGTCAACGGGAACATTATATTTTTCCTGCCACATCTCGCGACTTACTCTTCCATGTAATTTGCTCACACCATTGGCTGCGCGTGCGGCATTCAGGGCCAATAGAGTCATGCAAAATGTCTCGTTCTGATTTTCGGCATCAAGGCGTCCCAGCGCCATTAAGCTTTTGTGGTCGAGCTCTAAATGCTTCTGATAGCGACTAAAGGAATAGTCCATTAATTCCGCCGGAAATCGATCATGGCCTGCAGGAACAGGAGTATGTGTTGTGAAAATACACTCACTACGGGTAACATCAAGTGCGTCAACAAAGGATTTGCCGTCAGTCATTTTTTCGCGAATCAACTCCAATGCCAAAAATGCCGCGTGCCCCTCGTTCATATGAAACACACTAGGCTCTTCTCCGAGTGCGCGCAGCAGTTTCACACCGCCGATGCCAAGGAGTATTTCCTGTTGAATACGCGTAGTGCTATCACCACCGTATACTCGTAGAGTAAGATCGCGATAGTGAGTAGGATTTTCCGGCAAATTAGCATCCAGCAAATACAACGAGCATCTACCTACATTTATGCGCCATGATCGGAAGTGAATAGTATCTGTTGCTATGTCCACGGAACAAATGAGGGGTTCGCCTTTATCATTTGTCACGACATCCATTGGGAGATTTTTCGGATTAAGCTGATTGTAATATTCGTTCTGCCAATTGTCTCGGTTAATGGATTGTTGGAAATAACCCTCACGATAAAATAAAGTAACGCCGCAAAAATTCAGACCAAGATCACTGGCGCTTTTAATATGGTCACCGGCCAACACCCCCAACCCACCGGCTGCGATTGGAAGTGTTTCATGTAATCCAAATTCTGCTGAGAAATAGGCTCTACGTCGATTGATCAGGTCGGGCGATTCTCGTGTGACCCAGGTATCTTTCGGGTTTATGTAGGCATCAAATTCCCCAAGTACCTGCGAAACACGTTGTGCATAATCGGATTCCATCAATCGGGCTCGCAGTTCCATGTCCGACACCTCGCGCAGGACGGCCACGGGATTATGGTAAACATTTTGCCATGTGCGCGGAGAGAGTTCGCCGAAGATTCCTCGAGCATCCTGATTCCACGTCCACCAGATATTTCGCGCGAGATTATTAAGTGCAGCAACAGTTTCCGTAATCTCCATGTGGCAATCTGAGGCCTCGACGACCTAAATTCCAAGCGGAATTTTGTCGCAAAACCAAAAATATACGGTCAGAATGCTCAATAATTAGATGAATCAAATTCACTTCACCACTGTTATTTTGGCGATGGCTGGTGTTTTGCATGCCCAGGAAGATTGCCCGTTCGGCAAGCCTAAGCCACCACCCAAGCCAAACATCAAGGAGATTACACCGGGGATTTTTCAAGTAGGTACGGTTCGGATGGAAAAGAAAAAAGCTAGGATCAGTTTGCCTGTAACTATTAATATGAACGAAGGGCCAATGGAATACTTGGTGGTTACAGGTAAAGGCAAAACGCACGAAAGCTTGCTGGTCACTACAGCTGAACCGTTCCACCTACAGGTAGCCATGTTACTTTTGGGCTGCAAGGGGAGCGACGGTCATTTGATTCCAGAGGATGAGAGCAAGCCGGTTCCGGGTGAGGCCGTTTCCATTGAATTGCAATGGAAGGAAGGGAAAGTAATTAAAACATCCTCAATTGAGAAATTTTTCCAAAGAGCTGACGGCAAAGAACTCGCTGAAAAACCTTTTATATTTAATGGGTCCAGAGTATTCGAAGGGGTATTCCTTGCTCAGCGAGATGGGTCAGTCATTTCGCTTATAAGTGACAACACGGCTCAAATTAATAATGCCCAAGAAGGCAGGAACAATGATGACCTTTGGCGCCCGCAGGCAAAGGGATTGCCACCCTTGGATAGTAATGGGACGCTGGTCATTAGTGTATTGAAAAACAAGGTTAAGAAATAATTTCTGAAAATGTTAACAATAAATACAAAACAAATCACGTGTGGGGCGTTGACTCTCTTGTACTTACTCGGCTGCAATTCTCAAAAACCTCAATCTCAGCAGGATAAGGGAAAGATTCACGGCGAACTAGAACCAATCAAGACAGTTGCTAGCGGAGATACACGAGGGACAGCTGCTGTATCCAAGCTAATGGAAATGGAAAGGCGCGACAAGGATGGCAATATAATTGGGTTGTTAGAGCCAGGACTTTGGTACAAGCGTGGCGAAGAGGAACCGTACACTGGATTAGTGGTAGGCATGAATAAGCCTAAGAACGGCAAGCCCCCAGCTTTTCCTTATAACTATAAACGCGAATACAAAGATGGCATTCAGGTGGGGGTGGAAACGGGGTGGTATGTAAGTGGAAAAAAACGCATTGAGCTTGTCTTCAAAGATGGTGAGGCGATTTCCATGAAGCAATGGGATGCCGATGGCAAAGAGATCAGGTAAAAATTTAGCATCAAATAATAATGAAACCACTAACAACTACTTCGGCTATGATATTTGGCTTTGTGTTCTCCGGAATATGCCAGCCAGATATTTCGTTCCAGAACGAACTCCAACGCTCAATTGACCGAGGAATAGATTTTCTTAAAAAAAGCCAGTCTCATGATGGTTACTGGGTAAATGCGGACCACCCCGCAGTTACCGCAATAGCTTTAGTGGCGTATCAGGGCAACCCAAACAAACCAAAGGCCACTCCGGACTGGGTGAAAAAAGGCTACAAATACATTCTAAAGAATTCACAGCCCAATGGCAGCATATATGTACCCGGCAAGGGTCTTGCTAACTACAACACCTCACTAAGCATGATGGCAATGCTAGCTTCCGGGGAGCCAAAATTCAACCCTACCATAATCAAGGCCCGAAAATTCTTAATAGGACAGCAGTGGGACCTGGGCGTTAAAGGCAAAACAGATCATCCCTTGGATGGTGGAGTAGGATATGGTAACAGCTATCCTCATGGGGATTTAAACAACACTCTTACGGCACTCGAAGCCATATACTATAGCCGCAATTTGGTTAAAGATGCTCCTGAATCAAAAACAGATTTAAACTGGAAGGCAGCGATTTCCTTTATTCAAAATTGCCAGAACCTCAAGTCTCACAATAAACAACCTTGGGCAAGTGATGACCCTGAAAATAAAGGTGGATTTATTTATTTTCCCGGGAAAAGCATGGCCGGCGAATCTAAAGGTAGCAAGTCAGGCCGAACCGCCCTTCGAAGTTATGGAAGCATTAGCTATGCCGGCATGCTGAGTTATGCATATGCAAATCTCAAAAAGGATGATTCACGTGTTACCGCAGTCCGAAAATGGCTAACTGACAACTATACTCTGGAAGAAAACCCCGGCATGGGCGCCCAAGGCCAGTTCTATTATTATTATCTAATGACTAAGGCCCTCACCATATACGGCACAGATAATCTTGAGTTAGCTGAGGGAAAGAAGGTTGACTGGCGAAAAGAAGTGGGACTTAAGTTAATGGGCATGCAGAATCAAGATGGCTCCTGGATCAATACAAGTGCTTCGCGCTGGTGGGAAAACGAAAAGCCACTTGTTACAGCCTATAGTATCATATCTCAGTGCTACATTCATCGCGGGCAATAATAAACCTTCTCGACAGTATTTGTGTAATTCTGAAGGGTTACTAACAGAACGCCCAGATTGCCCAATTAAGTTCAGGCGGTTTTAAGCTCACCATCCATTTCACCATCTTCGGCAACATTCCCCTTATCAGTGGTGATAACCGGAGCAACATCTTGCAGCCGATCGTTTGCGTCCAGATTAACCAAGCGAACACCTTGAGTATTGCGTCCTGCCTGACGAATGCCATCTACTGCCGTTCGAACCATTTGCCCACCTACTGTAATAAGCATAATCTCATCGCCATCTCGAACCGTAAGTCCACCGACAACTTTGCCTGTCTTCTTGGTAATTTTCATGGTCTTAACGCCTTTTCCGCCGCGTGATTGAACCCGGTAATCGTTAAAGACTGTTCGTTTTCCAATGCCGTTTTCGCCGGCAACGAGTAGTGTGCCTTCATTGCTTACAATTGCCAATGCGATCAGATGATCATCCTTGACAAGCCTAATGCCGCGAACTCCAGCTGCGGAACGGCCCATAGTGCGAACTCCATCTTCATGGAATCGAATGCTGAGACCACCGGCAGTAACGAGAACAACGTCGTCATGGCCGCTGGTGAAGCGGGCTTCAATCAGGACGTCGCCGGGTACAATTTTAATGGCAATAATCCCCCCGCGCCGGACATTTGCATAATCGCTTAATGTAGTTTTTTTAACCTTTCCATTTCGAGTCGCAAAAAAGATACAATGATCTTGTTGCCAAGTTATATCATTCTTATTTTTATCATATACTGCCTTTACTCTGATGACGTCTGCGATCTTCTCGCCATGTTTTAATTCCAAAACGTTGGCAATACTTCTTCCTTTGGCGGCACGACCAAGATCTGGTATTTCGTGGACCCGCTCGACATACACGCGTCCAGTATTTGTAAAAAACATCAGGTAATCATGGGTGCTGGCAGTAAAGAGGTGCTCAATAAAATCGCTAACATCCTTATCCGTCGTGGCTTTACGAGTTTTCATGCCAATTACACCTTTGCCGCCCCGCCGCTGGGAGCGATAAGCGCTGATATTGGTACGTTTTATAAGGCCATTGTGGGTTAGAGTGATGATTACAGCCTCATTGGCAATAAGGTCCTCGATGGACATCTCGCCTTCATCCGGTGCCAGTTCTGTAAGGCGCGGCGTAGCGTATTTTTCCTTAATAAACGCTAGCTCGTCTTTAATAATGCCAAGAACACGTTTCTCCTTAGCGAGAATGTCCAACAGATCCTTAATCTTTCCGATGAGTTCCTTGTATTCCGCACGAACCTTGTCGATTTCAAGTCCCGTGAGCTGGTAAAGACGTAATTCAAGAATGGCATTCGCCTGTTCCTCGCTGAACTCATACCGACCACTGATGAGTCGGGCTTTGTCACGGATGAGAATCCCTAATTTTTCAACAGCCTTTTGAGTGAAGTCATGAGCCATTAATTTGATTCGAGCTTCATCGCGATTGGCGGATTCCCGGATGATCTTAATGAATTTGTCCATGTTGGACAGGGCTATGAGATAACCTTCAAGGGTCTCAGCGCGACGCTCGGCTTTTTCAAGTTCAAATCGGGTTCGGCGAATGACCACTTCTCGACGGTGCTCAATATAACAATTAATTGCGTCTTTCAGCGAAAGGGTTTTCGGACGTCCGTGGTCAATTGCAAGAGCGTTAACACTGAATGTAGTCGCAAGCTGGGTGTGCTTGTAGAGGTTGTTGATGACAACCTTGGGTACGGCATCACGTTTAAGCTCAATAACAACACGGGTATTTTCGTCGGATTCATCCCGAACAGCCGTGATCTCGGACAGGACCTTTTCGTTGGCCAACTCAGCGATGCGACTGACCAACGTAGCACGGTTGACGATGTAAGGAATTTCTGTAATGACAATTTGCTGCTTACCTCCACGCAATTCCTCAACGCCGAGTCTGCCACGTACTTTTACTGAACCTCGGCCAGTCGCAAAGTATTCTTCTATTGGCGCCAAGCCACAGATAGTGCAGCCGGTGGGGAAGTCAGGCCCCTTGATGTGTTTCATCAACTGCTTGAGCGTGATGTCAGGCTTGTCGATTTGTGCAGTAATGCCATCTATAAGCTCTCCTAAATTATGCGGAGCCATATTGGTCGCCATGCCCACAGCAATGCCGGTACCTCCATTTACGAGCAGGTTGGGAAAGGCAGACGGAAACACGGTGGGTTCCATGAGGCGCTCATCGTAGTTAGGCACCCAATCTACTGTGCCCTTTTCCATGTCGTTCATGAGAGTGCCTCCCAGATTAGTAAGGCGGGCCTCGGTGTAGCGCATGGCAGCAGGAGGGTCACCCTCCACGCTCCCGAAATTGCCTTGTCCATCGACAAGCGTGTCTCGCATGGACCACGGTTGGGCCATGTTGACCAGAGTCGGGTAAATCGTAGCCTCACCGTGGGGATGATAGTTACCGCTGGTATCACCGCAGATTTTTGCGCACTTGAAATGTTTCTTGGGTGGGTACAGCGATAGCTCATGCATTGCATAGAGAATGCGACGCTGTGAAGGCTTCAGGCCATCTCGCGCATCTGGTAGCGCACGGGAGATGATGACTGACATTGAATAGTCGAGGAATGAGTTCTTGATCTCATCCGCGACATTGATCAGTTCAATCTCTTCGTTTGCCGCGAAAAGCGGAGTAGATTTTACAGGGAGTTCCTCAGAACTCTTTTTCTTTGCCATGTCAGGAAATTCAAATGTCCAAATTGCGGACGTTTAATGCGTTGTCTTCTATGAACTGTCGCCGCGGCGCAACTTCTTCACCCATTAGTTTAGTAAACATTTCTTCTGCCTCCACGGAATCAGTTAGGTCTATGCGCAAAAGTTTTCGCGTCTCAGGATCCATCGTGGTTTCAAAAAGCTCCTTGGGATTCATTTCACCCAACCCCTTGAAGCGTTTAATCTGAAGTCCACGTCGGCCGATCTCTATCACTGTGGAAAGGATTTCAGAAACAGAAAATAAAGGATATGATCGCTCGTCGCCGTTGCCTTCATTGAGCTCAAAGAGCGGTTTGTCCTGCGCCGAGTAATGCTCCACGGGCAAACCCTTGCGACTGAGCTTGGAGAGCAACTCTTGCACCGGCTTGCTCTCGTGCAGCTCCACATGGGTGCCGCGCCGAGTGTTGCCGTTCTTGGCCGAAGCAGCTTTGTCTTGGGTTTCTTTGCCCCCTTCAAAGAGGTTAAGATCGGCGTTCTTCTTGGAAAACTTCGCCAACTCTCGGTCGCTATGAAAATAGTGTACCTCCTCGTCATTACCGTCACGAATCTTGACCAAGTTTGTTGGCAATTCACCTGTCTTTTTGCGTTGCTCGATAAAGTCGCCGAAATCCCCCCCGTGACGTTTAATGGAACGGGAATATTTATCGAGCGTTTTAAGTAAATCCAGAATTTCACCGAGTTGTTTGGTGTTCAGTTTTTTTCTAGATTTGAGGTGTTTCAGTGAGATGTCTTCCGCACCAAGTTCGATCAGAATGCTGTTCAACTCGTTGTCATCCTGGACATATCTCACGCGCTTTTTGCGAGCGATTTGGTATAGCGGAGGCTGGGCGATATACACAAACCCTTTCTTCACTAATTCTGGCATCTGTCGGTAAAAAAATGTAAGCAGTAATGTACGGATATGACTGCCGTCGACATCCGCATCAGTCATAATGATGATTTTATGGTAGCGCAGTTTGTCAAGATCGAATGAGCCTTCACCTTCACTATTGCCGATGCCTGTGCCGACCGCGGTGATCATGGTGCGAATTTCCTTATTCTCAAGTACTTTGATCAGCCGGGCCTTCTCCACATTTATCAGCTTGCCACGGAGAGGCAGAATGGCTTGAAACTTACGGTCACGCCCCTGCTTCGCGGAACCGCCGGCAGAATCGCCCTCGACAATGTACAACTCGGTGTTAGCTGGATCGCGATCAGAACAGTCGGCCAGTTTGCCGGGCAAGCCGCCGCCGGTCATTGCGCTTTTCCGGACGGTTTCCCGCGCCTTGCGCGCCGCCTCTCTCGCGCGCGCGGCAGTCAGCCCTTTGTTGATAATTTTTTTAGCAACAGATGGATTCGTATCAAGATGATGCATCAAACCATCGTATGTAGCTTTGGACACAACCCCTTCAATTTCATTGTTAACCAGTTTTCCCTTGGTTTGCGAGTTGAACCGCGGGTTGGGAAGCTTGACGCTGACAATCGCCACCAAGCCTTCGCGAACATCATCACCGGAAATGCTTGGATCCTTCTCTTTTAGTAAGTTGTTCTTTTTTGCATATTGATTGATCGTCCGCGTAAGCGCAGTTCGGAAGCCTGTGAGGTGTGCGCCACCATCAACATTGGGAATGGAGTTGGCGTAGCATAGAATCTGGTCGTTGTAGCTGTCGTTGTATTGAACCACTACATCCACGAACACATCGTCGGTTTTATTTGCAATTACAATGGGCTTGGCATGGACGAGTTGTTTGTTTTTACCCAGCTGCCGGACAAACTGCTCTATACCATCACGGTAAAAAAAAGTTTCAGACTTGTCGTCCTCACGGTCATCAATAAGCGTGATCTCCACGCCCGGGTTCAGGAAGGCCAGCTCACGCAATCGCGTAGAGAGCATGTTGAACTTAAATTCTGTCGTAATTGTAAAAATTTGAGGATCCGGTTTGAAGGTGACCAGGGTCCCAGTGCTTTTGGATTTGCCAATGACCTCGAGCTTGCGAGTGGTTTTGCCGCGGACAAATTCCATTGTGTGCACCTGACCATCTCGGGACACTTCCACCTTGAACCATTCAGCAAGTGCATTGACGCACTTGGCACCCACCCCGTGCAGACCGCCAGAATACTTATAAGCACCCTGCCCAAATTTACCGCCGGCATGAAGATTGGTTAGAACTAGTTCTACAGCGGGAATTTTAAATTTTGGGTGGGTGTCTACCGGGATACCTCGTCCATTATCACGAATACTAACCGAGCCATCCACGTGAATTGTTACGGAGATATTATCGCAGAAACCAGCTAAGTGTTCATCAATCGAGTTGTCCAATACCTCAAATACTGTGTGGTGTAATCCGTGCTCATCGGGATCACCAATGTACATACCCGGCCGTTTACGAACGGCCTCAAGACCTTCGAGTTTGTCAATTTTGGAGGCATCATATTTATCAGTTGATGCGGGCGCTTTTGTTTTATTTTTTTCCGCCATATACTCCTAACAATCTATCCGATTTACTCTTTGTATGTCAGAGGACACACTACAGAAAAGACTGACTCATCACAATTACAATTCCACCAATTCTTAGGCAAACTATACAATATACGGACAACCCAGTAAGACGACCCACAACATAGAGTATCTGTTAATAAGATTTCGGATGAAGTAAAAAATTCCCTTTTCAGGAAATTTTATTTGCTGAAGTCGGAGGTCATCGGTCAGGGTTCTCGATAGATTCTGGCAGCATACTTGGATCTTCTTGGTTGTGTAAGTTGCGCAACCCTAGGCCATCTTGGAAGTTTAGTATGCCCACCCCGAAATCCGTGTGTTCCTCCTCCATTATTCCATCCGACTCAGACTTTCCCCCGGCAGCAGGAGGAACTATTGCCTCTCCTGAGCTTTGGTCGGAACCTGTGGAGTTAATGTTATGAAAATTAAGCATTAAAGCGGAAATTACGACCAAACTGCCTGCAGGAACAAGCCAACGCATTAGGTTACCTGAAGCTGCTTGCACATGCTCAGGCGGCTTTCCCGCCGTTGACATGGGAGCCTCAGCGTTGATTTGGCGCTCTATTTGTGACCAATAAAAATCGCGGGTATCATCTAGAAAAATAGGCTTTTCGCCAATTTTCAAGGCGGATTCCACGGCTTCCAATTCTTCGGCCAAAGCCTTTGCGGTCGAACTATTCTCCATTTGTTCAACTATTTTCTTAGCTTTTTGCGGGGCTATCTCACCGTCGAGCCACGCTTGGATATTTAATTGGTCTTCCTGCTTCATTCAGTCGTGGTATTCTGACTCAGAATCGGCGCTCTTTCTTCAAAGAAATTAATAAATTTGCCAAGCGGCGACGAGCATAAAAAAGACGGCTCATCACCGTCCCGATTGAGCAATGCATGGCCTTGGCGATCTCCTTGTATTCTAGCCGTTCAAATTCATGTAAAATCAGCACCGTACGATGCTCGTAGCTGAGCTTCTCCATAGCCTTATCAATTTCCTCGCGGAGCTCCTCGCGTTCTGTAGTCTCGGTGGGGTTGAATTCCTCAACTGGCATGCGTCTTTCTACGCCGCCAGCTTCCTCTTCCATTTGGTCCAACGAATCGGTTTGTCTGCGCTTTTTCTTTCGTATGTAATCCAGGCACAGGTTTATGCAAATGCGAGTCATCCACGTGGTAAAGCTTGCGTTATGCTTAAACTGCTTCAGTCGCTGCCAGCCCTTTACCCACGCTTCCTGTGAAAGATCAAGGGCTTCATCCTCATTGCGCATCATACTAAATGCGCGTGCATAAATCTTATCTCGGTGTCTGTGCACCAATTCCTCATAAGGCTCCATTTTGCCTTTTTGAGCAAATCGCACCAGCTCCTCATCCTTTGCGTTGGGTATGTCCAATTTGGCCATGGATTGAGCTATCCGCTGAGACGACCCTTGGTGCTAGGAATATTCACCCCAATGCGCGGATCTTTTTGGCAGGCAAAATCTACCGCCTTCGCAAAGGCTTTGAAGAGAGCCTCCACTACATGATGAGGTTCCTGACCATAAAGTAGCTCAAGATGCAAATTGCAACGAGCTTCATTGGCAAAGCCCTTAAAGAATTCACGGGCCAACCCAAAGCGAAAGCAGCACGCATCATCGTGCGCTTTTTCAGTTTTTAAAATCTTGAAACCAAGTTTATCCAGCCCGTTCCAAACCAGGCATGGGCGTCCGCTGAAATCAACCACACAACGTGCCAATGTTTCGTCCATGGGCACATGTGCTTCGCCCCAGAGAGGGTTGCGCGGATGAAACCCAGTGCCGTAGCGGCGAATGCCCCGCTTCTCACCAAGTGCATTACTATACGCTTGCCCAAGCGCGATGCCGCAATCTTCTACTGTGTGGTGCGCATCCACTTCCAGATCACCGTCGCATTTTAACTTAAGATCACAGACAGTGTGTTTGGCAAATAAAGCAAGCATATGGTCAAAAAACGGGATACCCGTACCAATCGATGACTGACCCTTGCCGTCGAGTTTAAGTTTTAAGTTAATACGGGTTTCGCCCGTGGCGCGATCAATTTGCGCCGTGCGTGCTTTCATGATAGAAAATTATCTTTAATTAGTCGCGAAAGCGATTTCTTATTGGTCTTCGCTAGCCAAAAACCGCTCAGCTTCAATCGCTGCCGCACAACCCATTCCAGCGGCGGTAACAGCTTGGCGATAAACTTTATCCGAGCAATCTCCAGCTACAAACACACCGGGTATACTGGTTTGCGCACCTTTAGCTCTAATGATGTAGCCAGCTTCATCCATTTCGAGTTGCCCTTGGAATATCTGCGTGTTTGGCACATGGCCGATGGCAATAAACACGCCTGCACAATCAATTGTTTGCTGGTTGCCGTTCTTGTTGCTTAGGTGGACACCAGTCACCTTGCCTTGATCAGCGCCAAGAATCTCAATGACTTCTGAATCCCAAACCGGCTCGATCTTATCGTTTGAAAGTGCCCGCTCAGCCATAATTTTAGAGGCTCGCAGTTCGTCGCGCCGATGCACCAAATAAACTCTACTGGCAAAGCGCGTGAGGAAAGTTGCTTCTTCACAGGCAGAATCCCCACCTCCCACAACCACGAGTGGCTGGTCGCGAAACATGGGCAATGCCCCATCGCAGGTAGCACAATAGGTGACACCTTTTTTATCAAGAGCCTTTTCACTGTCCAAGCCAAGATGTCTGTGACCTGCTCCACTGGCGACGATGAGTGTACGCGCCAACATTTCGTCACCATCAACCACGAGCTTAAATGGGCGCACGCTAAGGTCTACGCTTCCCACCGTGCTTCCAAATTTAATCTTAGCTCCGAAGCGTTCAGCTTGTTGCTGCATGCTGATCATTAACTCGGTGCCATCAACACCCTCAGGGAAGCCCGGATAATTTTCAACAATACTAGTGGTGGTAAGTAACCCGCCCGGCATTGCACCTGTAAGAACCGTCGGACCAAGTTGAGCGCGGGCAGTGTACAGTGCCGCAGTAATGCCTGCACAACCAGATCCGATGATCGCGACTTCATGAATTTCATTCGCCATGAGCCGGCTAAGCTACGCATGTGCCTGACCTATGGCAAGTGGAAGCTTACGCTTCCGTTGATAGATTACTTAGCCAGAAAAACTTCTTCGTTTTTTTGCATCCGCGATGGATGGACCTCCCCCGTGGATGAGTCGCTTTTCCGCCCCGAATTACCCTCGTGATCGGCGTGGAATTTCACACTTACGATTCGACTGACACCACGTTCCTGCATCGTTACACCATACAATATATTAGCTGCAGAAATGGTGCGTTTACTGTGGGTAATTACAATGAATTGAGAATGCGCAAGAAATTCAGTCAGTTTTGTTACATATCGATCAATATTCGCATCGTCAAGCGGCGCATCAAGTTCATCCAGCACGCAGAATGGGCTCGGTTTTACCTGATACAGCGAGAATAACAGCGCCACGGCTGTCATTGTCTGCTCTCCGCCGGAGAGAAGAC
>CBFHWX010000049.1:0-19627 GCA_965659445.1 Limisphaerales bacterium
CTTCGGGCGGGTTATTCAAGACGACCAATAATGGCACAACCTTTACGCCGGTTTTTGAAAATGAAAAAACCGTCTCGATCGGGGACGTGGCTATTTCAAAAAGTAATCCTTCAATCATCTGGGTCGGCACTGGTGAGCACAATGCCCGCAACTCCGTGAGCTGGGGCGACGGCGTTTACAAAAGTGACAACGGCGGCAAAACGTGGACCAACATGGGCCTAAAAAAATCATTCCAGATTGGTCGTATTGCAATTCATCCGGCCAATCCCGACATTGTATATGTCGGTGCGTTGGGGAGGTTGTGGGGGGCGAACGAGGAACGGGGGCTCTACAAAACCATCGACGGAGGCAAGACGTGGAAAAAGGTGCTATACGTTGATGACAAAACCGGCTGCGTAGAAGTGAAGATGCATCCGAAGCAGCCTGATACACTTATCGTTGCCATGTATGAGCGGCAGCGTGACGAATTTGACGCCAACGATCCCGCCAAGAGGTGGGGGCCTGGAAGTGGCATTTACAAAACCACCGATGCCGGGGCAAAATGGATTAAACTAAGCAAAGGTCTTCCCACACGTCCATTGGGGCGCGTCGGAATTTCATATTATAAAAAAAATCCTGACGTTATCTATTCGATTGTTGAGACGGATCAAATCGGCTTTGGCCCGGCCGTGGCATTCATGGGAATCAGCGGCGGCAATCGCGTAAAAAAGGCAATTATTCAGGGTGTTACAAAGGGCGGCCCATCTGAAAAAGCAGGTATCAAGGCAGGCGACCTCGTTCTTCAGCTAGATAAGAAAAAGGTGGAGAGCTACAATGATCTAATCGTAGCCATCCGTGCACACAATCCCAAGGACACCGTGAAAGTGAAGATCAAGCGCGATGATGAGGAATTGGAGGTGGATCTTATTTTCGCACAGCGCGGTGGCTCGAGTGGTCGGCCGTTTACGAGCTATCTCGGCGGTCAGCGTGCCAATGCGATCAAGGAGCAGGGTAAGGTGGGCAATGAAACTGGCGGTGTATATCGTAGTGAAGATGGAGGTGAAACCTGGAAGCGCGTCAACAGCCTTAATCCTCGACCGTTTTACTACAGTCAAATTTTTGTGGATCCCAGCGATGACAAACGCGTGTATGTGCTTGGAATTCAGTTTCATGTTTCTACTGATGGAGGTAAGACTTTCAAAAACGGTGGCAGTCGCGTGCATCCCGATCATCACGCGTTATGGGTTGACCCGCGTGATGGCCGTCACTTGATTCTTGGCTGTGACGGTGGACTTTATATCACACACGATCACGGGGGGACGTGGGACTTTCACAACGTCATGGATATTGGCCAGTTTTACGACGTGGGCGTGGATACGCGCGCACCCTACTGGGTGTATGGCGGCCTTCAGGATAACGGCTCCTGGGGTTCACCCAGCCGAAAGCGAGGGAACAGCGGCCCGTTAAACAGCGATTGGCTGCGCATTGGCGGAGGCGATGGATTCGTGTGCCGCGCCGATCCGAATGATCCCCTTACGGTGTATGCCGAGATGCAGGGCGGACGTATCTGGCGCGTGAATATAGAAACTGGCACGCGTTATACATTGCGTCCTCCCGGCCGTGAGCTGAGGTTTAACTGGAAAACTCCATTTGCCTTGTCGCACCACAACTCCCGTATTTTTTATTGCGCGGGAAATTTTGTGTTTCGCTCGCTTAATCGCGGCGAGAATTTAAAGCGCATTTCGCCATCCATTAGTCGTACCGAACAAGGTACCGCCACCTCCTTTAGTGAATCGCCGCGCAATGCCGATGTGCTCTGGGTGGGTACGGATGACGGCGCGCTTTGGATCACGCGCGATGGGGGCAAAGAATGGAAAAATATCGCTGAGAAAGTCGGCCTGCCTAAGCCGTTTCATGTAGCCAGCCTCGAGGCCTCGCGATTCGCCGAGGGGCGCGCATATGTGGCATTTGACGGTCACCGGTCAGATAACGATGCGCCGCATATTTATATGACCGAAGATTTTGGTGAAACTTGGAAATCACTTAACAGCGGTTTGCCCGCAGGATCGACACGCGTTTTGCGTGAGGATATCTTGAATGAAAATCTGCTGTACTGTGGCACGGAGTTTGGCGTGTGGGTCAGCACGGCACGTGGTTCCCACTGGACACATTTGAAAGGCCAATTACCCACCGTGGCCGTTCATGAAATTGCGGTTCACCCAACGTCGGGCGAAATCGTTGCCGCTACGCATGGTCGAAGTGTGTGGATCCTGGAAGTAACGCTGTTGCGCCAGTTTACCGCCAAGCTGGCAGCGGAAAAGGCCCATCTTTTTCAGCCTCACGAAGGGGTTCTCTGGGCAGGCGCACTTGGCCATTCGCGGTCCGGGCATCGGATGTTTACTGGTAAAAATCCGGCATTTGGAAGCCAGATTTTTTATCATCTCGGGGTAGATGCGAAGGAAGTGGTTTTGGAAATTCGCAATGCCCGCGGGGAGGCGATCCGGCGGTTGCCGGTGAAAAAGCAGGCAGGTCTGCATGTTGCGCGTTGGGATTTGCGTGAGGCGGTGCGTCGGAGTGGTCCGCGTCCGCCTGCCGCCAATCGCGAGGCGATGTTCAAGCGCTTAGATGCGGACAATGATGGCAAGCTCACCAAAAAGGAAGCGCCCGAAGGACAGCGCGGCCAATTTCTTCGCCAGCTCATTACCCGCGCGGATAAAAACAAGGATGGTGCGGTGAGCCTTTCGGAGTTTAAAGCTGCCGCGCCGCCAAACGCCGGCCCCACAGGTCGTAATGCACCCTCACTGAATCGCGCTGGCCAACCGGTGAAGCAGGGCACTTACATGGTGAGTCTCAAGGTCGATGGCGAGGAGTTTGTGCGGGAAATTAAGGTCGCGCCTGATCCTAAATTTCCCGCTGCTCTATTGCAGGAGGAACTGGAGGAGCAAACGCGCAAGCATCGACAGGAATACATCGAGTAGATCAAGCTCTCAAGAGCGATCAAAGGCTCAACGTCAACAGAAACACTGCTGCGGCGATGAGTCGGAGTTTTCACCTGTTCCATATTTTGCACACCAGTAAACGGTTGGGCAACGGACTTTTATGCATTGCGTCGTCGGTGACCCTGAAAATATCACCGCATCAGTGATAAATAACGGGTTTACCATTCGCCATCTTTGGAAAATTGATCCTTGGTATTCTTGCCAAACTGGCGGGCTGCCTCGTTAAGCTGGTTGAGTAGTTCTTCCTGCTTTAAGTCAGTACATGCTCTTGCTGCAGGAATTACGGTTTCGCATTCGTTGCGGTCCATGAAGAGCGCGGCTTTGAGGAGATGCTTTTCCTCGCCTTTGGGAATGGCCAGAAAGCCGTGCTTGTCGGCGTGGATGAGTTGGCCAGGTTGGATTTTCCGGCCGAAGACTTCCACCTCGCAGTTCCATCTCACAGGACAAGAATGGGCGTGACCGACACAAAGGCGGGTGGCGAGCGCCTTGAAGCCGGCGTCGGTCATCTCGTCAACATCGCGGATGCAGCCATCGGTAATAGTTCCCACGGATCCCAGAGCCCGGTGGGTGTTACTGTTCACCTCACCCCAGAAGGAGCCTACAAAATGTGGCTTATCGAGGTCCTGTACCACGGCAATATTTGGTCCGGGTATGCTGGCAAGATAGGTTCGATAATCTTCCCACGCCTTAGCATTTTTGTGAGCCATGTTGCTCATTTCCACAACGAGAGTCGTCGCGTAACCAATCATTGGTCCCATCTGAGGCATGAAATCATTCGTCACCTCGAGGTTGAAGGCATCGGCTGCAGCGTCGTGCTTGGTGATCTGTTCCCAGCCATTATATATGGTGGGAGTATTCCAGCGCTTGAGTTGAAGAAGTTCCGCGTGCGAAAGGTGAGAGTCCATCGGCATGTCGTCAGAGTAAACCAACTAGCAGCTGACCACAATCGTTACGTACATGATATCGGTAGAACTTGCTAATAATCACGGGGTTTTAAGAAAAAGACTTGCCTTCAGACTCCTCAGTTCGTACCCAAGGCGTTCCTAATTTTTCTAATATTATTTAAATATGGACGCTAAAACTAATAACGCAGCATTATTGAAGTGGGTGGAAGAAACAGCCGCCCTGACTCAACCCAAGGACATTTATTGGTGTGACGGAACGGTCGAGGAACGCGATCGTTTGTGTGCCCAGATGGTTGAATCCGGAACGCTCTACAAGCTCAATGATGAGAAACGTCCTGACAGTTATTTGTGCCGTTCGGATCCCAAAGACGTGGCGCGCGTAGAGGACCGCACCTTCATTTGCTGCGAGAACGAGGCCGATGCGGGGCCGACAAACAACTGGGTGGCACCAGCGGAAATGCGTGGGACGATGAATGGGCTGTTTGAAGGCTGCATGAAAGGGCGCACGATGTATGTGATCCCATTTTCAATGGGGCCGATCGGCTCGCCAATTTCCCATATCGGCATCCAGATATCTGATTCACCTTACGTTGTGGTGAATATGCGCATTATGACGCGTATGGGAGCAGCGGTATGGGATCAGCTGGGGGATGACGGCGATTTTGTAAAGTGTTTGCACTCGGTCGGCGCGCCGCTAGAGGAAGGACAGGAAGATGTCGCCTGGCCTTGTAACCCTGATAATATCAAAATCACCCACTTCCCGGAGGCGCGGGAGATTATCAGCCATGGCAGTGGTTACGGTGGTAATGCGCTCTTGGGTAAAAAATGTTTCGCACTACGAATTGCCTCAACGATGGCGCGTGAAGAAGGTTGGCTCTCGGAGCACATGCTGATTCTCGGAGTGACGAGCCCGGAAGGGGAAACAACGTATGTTGCAGCTGCTTTCCCGAGTGCCTGTGGCAAGACTAACTTTGCAATGCTTATCCCGCCCAAGGAAATGGACGGCTGGAAAATTTCAACCATTGGTGATGATATCGCGTGGATCAAACCCGGAGAAGATGGTAAGCTATATGCTATTAACCCCGAGGCGGGATTTTTTGGCGTTGCTCCGGGCACTTCAGATGACACCAACCCCAATGCTTTGGCTTCGTGCCGTGAGAATTCTTTTTTCACTAATGTCGCACAAACTGATGATAATGACGTGTGGTGGGAAGAATTGACCGATGACGCTCCTGCGCATCTGATAGACTGGCACGGCAATGATTGGACGCCTGAAAGCGAGGCCGCTGCCGCCCATCCCAACAGTCGTTTTACCGCTCCTGCCGCACAATGCCCTACAATAGATCCGGCGTGGGAGGATCCCAAGGGTGTGCCGATCAGCGCGTTTATTTTTGGTGGTCGGCGTATGTCAGATGTGCCGCTGATTTATCAGGCTTTCAACTGGAATCACGGCGTGTACACCGCGGCGACAATGGGTAGCGAAATGACCGCGGCTGCCGCAGGAGGCGTGGGCCAGTTGCGGCGTGATCCCTTTGCCATGATACCTTTTTGTGGGTATCACATGGGTGACTATATGAAGCATTGGGTGGATTTTGGGGCAAAGCTGGATAATCCTCCACCGATTTTTCACGTCAACTGGTTCCGCAAAAATGCTGAAGGTGAATGGCTATGGCCAGGCTTTGGGCAAAACATGCGCGTCCTCAAATGGATAGTTGATCGTGTACACGGCAAAGCCAACGCGGAAAAGGTAGGGATAGGCAATGTGCCCAGTTATGGTGACATTGATTGGAGTGGCTTGGACTTTAGCGAGGATCAATGGAACGAGGTGATGGCTCTGGATGATGCCAAACTTGCTGAGCAAAGGGCTGATAATGCTGAGTATTTGAAGGAAATGACTGCACACCTTGGTGAGCCACTCTTCGGTGACGATATATTTGAGGAGTAGCATCCGCCTCCAATTTGGTTGCCCTGAGTTTGGCCTTTCTTTAGCTTGGCCGTCTTCTAAATATGTTGGCTCTTGAGAAATACACAATTGGTGTTGGTGATCGTTTTGCGCATCAAGCTAAGGCACAGTTACAGGCATGTGTGCAGCTGGCAGCTGATGGTATTGAGGTCGTGCCGGTTTGGAACAAGTCCAACCGTGAGCACAGCTTCATTGGCTCCGAGCCGCAGAGTGTTTATGACGCCGCAAAGGAAGCTGTGGAGGCACTTGGCTGGGATAAGGGTTGGCACGTGGATGCTGATCATATCAACATGGATACGGTCGATGGTTATCTCGATTGTTCGGATTTTTTTACTATCGATGTTGCCGATTTCATTGGGCAGACCCCTGATGCCGATGCTGTAGGGTCATTCGTGGGGAAACATCCCGAACTAATCGGTAGTATTGAGATAGAAGGCATTGAATCGCCTTTTGATATTACGCGTGATTATGTTGAGGAGGTTGCTGGTAAATATGTGTGTGCCGTTAAGGAGGCCGCCAAAATATATCAGCACATCGAATCCAAGAAGGGGGAGTTTATCGCTGAAGTGTCTATGGATGAGACTGATGCGCCACAAACCCCCCCTGAGTTACTCATCATTCTTGCCGCGTTGGCAGACGAGGGAGTTAAGCTTCAAACTATTGCGCCAAAATTTACCGGACGGTTTAACAAGGGAGTCGATTACGTGGGTGATCTTGTTCAGTTTGGGAAGGAATTTAACGATGACCTTGCTGTCATTGCTCACTCCATCGCCAAGTATGGTTTGCCGGAAAATCTTAAGCTAAGTGTGCACAGTGGTAGTGACAAGTTTTCTATCTACCCGATCATCGGTGCCGCCATCCGCCGCACTGGTGCCGGAGTCCACATAAAGACTGCCGGCACAACGTGGCTGGAAGAACTTATAGGGTTGGCCGAGGCCGGCAGTGATGGGCTGACCTTGTCTAAGGAGATTTATGCCAATGCACTTGAAAACGTTGATGCCCTCTGCACGCCGTATGCTTCTGTGATCGATATTGACGCCGAAAAGCTGCCCAGTGCTAATGAGGTTAATGGTTGGAACGGGGATCAGTATGCCAATGCCCTGCGCCATGTGCAGGAACATCCGGATTTCAACGCACATTTCCGTCAATTATTACACATTGCCTTCAAGCTCGCAGCAAAGGAAGGGACTCGCTACACCGATTTACTGAAAGCCAATGAAGAAGTCGTGGCCAAGAACGTCACCGAAAACATTTATGATCGTCACTTCAAACGGTTATTTATCTAGCGGAGCATGATGAAATCTGCTGTCACCATTTCCCTCGTGAAGGAGGCCGAAGGCGGCCCTTTTGTTTTTTGGCATGATCTTGCTGGAGGTTGTTCCAAGGCAGCTGAGCTGGGGTATGACGCCGTTGAGATCTTCGCACCCAATGCTGATGCTATTCCGGTTGATGAACTGCGGCAGCTCACCAGTGAGCATAATCTGAAGATCGCAGCGGTGGGCACAGGCGGCGGTTGGGTAATTCACAAATGGCACCTGTGCCAACCAGATGAAGCTTCCCGCAATAAAGCCAAGGATTTTATTAGAGGGATTATAGACACGGGTGCTCAACTCGATGCGCCTGCCATTATCGGTTCGATGCAGGGTCGCTTTGAGGGTGATGTCGATAAAGAGCAGGCTCATGGTTATTTGCGAGGTGCTCTAAACGAACTTGGGGAACATGCAAAAGCAGCCGGAGTGTCGCTAATCTACGAGCCGCTTAATCGTTACGAGAGTAATCTGCTCAATCGAGCAGAAGACGTTGTGACCTTTCTCGACACACTCAACACCGATAATATTGTAATTCTTGCCGACCTCTTCCACATGAATATTGAGGAAGCCAGTGTAGCTGATGGTCTGCGTACTTACGGAAAGCATATTGGGCACGTCCACTTTGTGGATAGCAACCGGCGCCCTGCTGGCTGTGGGCACATGGACTATGTTCCGATTGCCGCAGCTCTTAAGGAAGTGGGTTATGACAAGTATGCCTCCGCTGAAGCCTTCCCTTGGCCTGATTCAGATGGTGCGGCAAAGGCGACAATTGAAGCCTTTAATCGACACCTCGCATAAAATGGAACGTCGCAAATTGGGTAACACAGATCTCGTGCTGCCGGTTATTTCCTACGGTGCATCGTCGCTGGGGCAGGAGTTCAGACGGGTTACAATTGATGAAGCGCTGCAATCCTGTCGTGTGGCGATCGAGTTGGGCATGAACTTTATCGACACCTCGCCTTTTTATGGGCGGGGCATGAGTGAGGTGTTGCTCGGACAGGTGCTGCGAGATTTGCCTAGGGAAGATTTCATTCTAGGCACAAAGCTGGGCCGCTACGACTTGGAACATTTTGATTTCTCGGCCAAGCGCGTGGCCGAGAGTATCGACGTGAGCCTCTACCGCATGGGTGTGGATCATTTGGATATCATTCTCTGTCACGACATCGAGTTTGTGGAGATGCAGCAGATTGTTGATGAGACCATCCCAGCCATCCAAAAAATCCGAGACCAAGGCAAAGTTCGCTACATCGGCTTCTCCGGATATCCGATGAAAATTTTACCGTTCATCATCGATCAAATCGACGTGGATGTTGTTCTTTCATACAACAATTATCACTTGCAGAACACTCGCTTCGCTGATCTTTTTCCGTACCTAAAAGAAAAAGGCGTGGGTATCATGAACGCCGGCCCCTTTTGCGCGCGGTTACTTACCAATGCTACGTTACCTGAGTGGCACAAGGAACCACAGGAGGTGCGTGAGGCCTGCAAGAAGGCAGCTGAGCTTTGTGATAAACGGGGCGTGGATATCGCACAACTTGCAGTTCAGTTCTGTGTGGCGCACGAGGACATTGCCACCACTGTCGCCGGCAGTGCTAACCCTGATAATGTTCGCAACTGGGCAAAGTGGGCTGAGACACCGATGGACGAAGAGCTGCTTGCTGAAGTACTCACCATTATTGAGCCGATCAAGGACATTGGGCATATTGAGGGTTTGCCGGAGAATAATTAATTCTGAATGAAAGCGATACGACTTGATAAGCCGGAACATTTTTCTGCTGTTGATATTGAAGAACCCGGTAGTCCCGGGGTAGGTGAGGCGCTAGTAGAGGTACACCGTGTGGGAATCTGTGGTACGGATGTGTCAGGCTATCTGGGCAAGATGCCCTTCTATACTTATCCGGTCATTCCGGGGCATGAGCTGGGAGTTCAGGTGCTGGAAGTGGGTGAGGGGGTAGGCGAAGTGAAAGTTGGTGATAATTGCTCTATTGAGCCTTACATGAATTGCCAAAAATGCTACCCCTGCAAGCGCGGCGCAACCAACTGTTGCGAGTCGCTGGAGGTCATCGGAGTACACAAGGATGGCGGTATGTGTGAGCGTTTTATCCTGCCAGCGCGTAAGCTGCATTCTTCCGAAAAGCTGTCGATGGACCAGCTCGCACTGGTGGAGACATTGGGCATTGGTTGTCATTGTGTTGATCGTGCTGCTCCGGGCGAAGGCGAAAAAGTGCTCGTCATTGGCGCGGGCCCAATTGGACTTTCAGTGGTTGAATTTTTGAAGGTAGCCAAGGCTGAGATCACAGTGATGGACATGAACGAGACGCGCCTTGCCTTTTGCCAATCGCCAATGGGTGTGGACCATACTGTCCTATTTAAAAATGATGGAACCGAGGAGGATCGCCTTCGTGAGATCAATGGTGGTGAACTACCAACTACAGTTATTGATGCCACCGGTAGCCACATCTCGATGTCCAATGCCTTTCAGTTCTGCGAATTCACGGGGCAAGTTGTTTACGTGGGTATCACGACTGATGAGCTGAAATTTCGCCACATAGCTATACATCGGCCGGAAATCACCATTAAGGCTTCCCGTAATGCGGTGCCTTGCGATTTCAAGAGAATTATTAAACTAATCGAGGAAGGTGTAATTGATACTGACCCTTGGCTTTCACACCAGGCAAGTTATGATGACTTTATTGGAGAATTTCCCACTTGGCTTAACCCGGAAACCGGTGTCATCAAGGCAGTGTTACACATGAACTAATCGCCTAGCCAAGCGTGTAACCTTTTGGGGTCTTCAGCCGTATAATGTGATTAGATCCAATCTTATGAAACGTATGCTCTCAATATTGCTGATATTCAGCTTCGCCCTTGTTTCCTTTGCTGAGGATAAGGAAAAGTCTACCGAAGAACCCAAATGGAAAAACAACCGCAACTACAAGATTCTTAAGCCCAAGAATTATGATCCCAAGAAGAAATATCCATTGATCTTGTCCTTGCACGGTTTTGGATCCAATGGTTCTGGCCATATTAAGTACTTTCCTTTGGCTGATTTGGCTGAGAAGCATGGGTTTTTGTACTGTTTCCCCAGCGGTTTGGATCGCAGTTGGAATGCGACCAATGTTTGCTGCGACTTTACAAACAAACACAATGACTCGAAGTATTTGCGTGGACTGATCCTTTGGGCGTTCAAGGAGTATAGTATCGACAAAAAAAGAGTGTATGTGACGGGCCTCTCCAATGGAGGTTTCATGAGCTATCGGATGGCACAGGATCATGCGGACCTGATCACCGCAATCGTTCCCATTGCCGGTGTGGGTTTTAAGAAATGGCCTAAGCAACCAAAGAATCCGGTGAGTGTGCTGCACATTCACGGAACCAAGGATAGTGTCATCAAGTGGGATGGCGGCTGGATAGTTGGCAGGAAATATCCTTCTGCAAAGGAGAATTTTGAGAATTGGAAAAAATTCAATAAGTGCGATAAGAAAGTGGATGCCAGCAAGGTTAAGATCGACTTGGCAAAGAACGTTTCCGGGAAGGAAACGACTGTGTCACGTTTCACAAACAAGGATGGGAGTGTGACCACTGAGCTATGGCAGGTGACAGGAGGTGGCCATGTGACACCTCCGGCCAAGGCAGCGCGTGAACTCATCATCAAATGGATGCTTTCACAATCAAAGCGGTAATCATACTTGGCAGTGTAGGCTTGTTTTTCTAGGCGATTCTCTTTAGTGTTTCCGAGTGAAAGGGGGAGGATTCGGGATTTTGTTTGTGGCTGGTTCCATCTTGGCTGGATGCAAGACAACGGCACCACAAGAGACGTCGACGGGTACATCTACGGGTGTATCTACAGGTGTATCTACAGGTGTATCTACAGGTACGGGAGAGGAGCGGAGGAAACTTGCATTACTGAGAGCAACTCAAGTCGAAGTAACAAGGAAGCTAACTCAACAGCGTGATCTACTGCTCTCCATGCCTAAGGATTCACCGCTCACCCGAGAGGTCAGCCGCCAACTTGCCATCATCAACAAGCAGGCCGGGGATATAGCTTCCCAGGTGTTTGCAGCCGAACTGGCACTGGAATCCGCCATTGCGGAGGATCTAAATATTCCTACGCACAAGGATAATGCTGAGAAAGGAGATGCTGTATCTCAATTTACCCTAGGTTGGGCGTATGCTACAGGCAATGGTGTGCAAACTGACCCTGAAGAATCTGTGGAATGGTACCGTAAGGCGGCCGAACAGAATCATGTCAAATCGCAATTCAATCTTGGCATGATGTATTACAATGGCACTGGGGTGCCTAAGGATCTAACCTTTGCCTATGCTTGGTGGAAAGTGGCCGGTTCAAATGGACATGACGGTTCCGGAATAAACCTCGAATTCATTTCGACCTCAATGTCTCCTGAAGAAATTGCTACAGCCCTAAATCTTTCCAAACAAATTCTTGCGGAGATTGAGCAGAAGAAACCAGCAAATCCACCTTGTTATTGAGATAGCGCGATTGAATGGGTTTCCTGTGTGATGGCCTGATGCGCCGCAACTTCGCGTTGTTCCAGTGTCGCTATCACTTTAGCCATCGCAAGATCCTCTGCCTCTTTGCGTCGCTCGAGCAACGCTACTACTTTAGCCATTGCCTCCGCTTCTGCACGTTCACGTTTATAGGATTTCCACTTCTCAGCCGCCAATGTCGTAGCCATTGCATCCAGTTCCGGAGGAAGTTCTGCTACGCTTTCACGTTTGTTGGATTTCCACTCTAGAAAAGCTGCTTCACTTGGGAGCCCTTGGATCGTGATCTTTTTTTTGCCGAGGAGTGGCAAGCCGACTCCGTGATGATTGGCGCTCAAGACATACCTGATTCCATTCTTATGTGCTAAGGAACCAATGCTGTCGTTGCCCCATTCCATGTGCAAAAACGTATACTTCGAACCAGTGGCAGTTACCATGCCGCTCTTATCACCACTTTTGGGACTGCTCGCTCTTTTAAGGCTGGATGGGCCTGCGCAACCGATCGCCACTGCTGCCAACACCCCGAGAACGAGAGTATGATGTTTATCATTCATAAATCGGTCCCTCTATGATTTAAAGGCAACACTGCCCCTTAGGGAGAGGCAGGACCGACTGGCGGTATAACACCAGAGGCCCCTTCACCTGGGTGGAGTTGGGGATTAAACATTGGGCCTGGCTTGATTTGAAAATTACCGGGCTGCGTTGTCTGTGGTACAACGACAGGTGTTGGGCCATTTCCGGTGACAACCGTCCTTGTTTTCCAAAAGAGGGGCCACAGGTATGCTTGGCGTTGTCTTTCGACGGTGGTAACCTGTCGAATATTCCCATGTATTGCCGCTTCAGCAACTGTTCCACCGCCAAAACCAATTCCAAGGATGTGATATTTGGTTGATTGCCCGGCTTTGATACCGATCTCTCCATGCGGACTGGCTACAATAGCATCATTTTCTGGGGTCTTTGTGATGACCTGATGTCCCATGTAAGAGTTATTGGAATGTGATATCGAATGACTCCCGGCGGATGAACCGAGAATTTTATCATATATTGCATGCTGCGGAGAAATGCAGCCAACGGTTAGCATGATAAATGGGGCGATGGTGAGTATAGTTTTCATAATCATTGTTAGTGGTTGCTTTAACATTCGGAAGGTTTAAGCGAGACTTTAGGATTTTTTTACCTAACAGTCTCAATTGACTAACTGAGCCGAATTAAACCTGTTTTCCGGTTAATTCCCCACCAACCTTGACCATCCTTGGTCAAATAACGCCTTCCATTGCAGAGGCAGTAGGGCTATCAAATATTTCGCCTAAAAATCGACAAAAGCCGATGATTCTATGGGCTGGAAAGATATTCACAATATTCATGAAAATTGTCAATAACTTTCAAAGCGCTAATTGGTAGGCGAAGAGTTTTTCTGAAAAGGAAACTTCCATTAAGTTCTACAAGAATAAGTGGGCAGAGTGCCACTGAGCTTTTGCAGATGAAGGGAGATGTCATGTGACACACACATAACAACGAAGCGCGCGAATGCATAATCAGCGGATGTTGGCGCAGGCGAAGTAGTGTCTATAATCTCACTTAAGGTTTATTGTCGCCCAATCGTCATGCAGTTTTTTTAGGCGTTGAGTAATTGCTGGATTGGCTTGGGCAAGGTTCTTCATCTCACTAACACTCTCTTTCAAATTCACGAGGAACAACTTGTCCTTGGAAGTTAATGGTCCCTTGTTACTGCTGTCCTGCGGGTTTCCGATCAGTTTCCAGTCGCCCTGACGTATCGCCCAACGCGGTTGGCGTCCACGTCCTGTCTGCCAATGCAATACATCGTGTGGTGTCTTGGCTTTATCATTTTTGATTACATTCACAATGCTTTTGCCATCGATATCCTTATTCAACAGCTTGGCTCCTGTAAGCTCGGCAATGGTGGGTAGCCAATCGCAGCCATGAGCAACCTGATCTCGTACTGCACCTTCTGGCAAACTCCCCGGCCAGCTGATGATTGCAGGTACACGTAAACCTCCTTCAAACATTGAAAACTTGGCTCCACGATAAGGACCTGAACTGCCACCTCCAAAATGAGCCCGTTCCTCATGGCTATGGCCATGATCACTCTGTAAAATAATAATTGTATCCTTACGTAATCCGAGTTTGTCCACCGTTGCCACAAGTTGGCCTATGACCTCGTCCTGTGTGGAGAGAAACGCGGCGTAAAGATTTCGAGGGTAGGGGAGTTTTCGGTAGTGCTTCAGCCATTTGGCGTAGCCTTGGTAGGGGTAGTGGGGTGTGTTCAGCGCAAAATACATGAAAAAGGGCTTCTCCTTATTTTGTTCAATGAACTTCGCGGCCTCGGCGGCCATCAGTTCAGGGAAGAATTTGCCGTCCTCGAAGATCTCCTTGCCGTTACGCCAGAGGTCGTGGCGGTTGGGTCCTTGCCAATAAAAGAAGTGTGAGTAGTTATCGATACATCCACCCATGTGCCCGAAGGAATGATCAAAACCCTGTCCGTTGGGCATGGTCTTGGGCGTGTACCCCAGATGCCATTTGCCAATGTGCGCCGTGGCATAGCCCGCCGCCTTCATCATCTCGGCAATGGTCACCTCACTCGGAGCCAGCCCAGCTCGGCCCTTGGTGGAGCCGGCATTGCCCGGCATGCCTGCCCGCACAGGATAACGGCCAGTCAAAAGCCCGGCCCGCGAAGGCGAACACACAGGTGCAGCAGCATAGAATTGAGTGAAACGAACCCCGCGTTTTGCCAACTTATCCATATTAGGTGTGGCGAGATCCTTTGATCCGTAGCAATTCAAATCCACTGAACCTTGGTCATCGGTGTAGATAATGATGACATTGGGTTTGCGCTCAGCCGCGTGGGAAATTGAAGCAAGACAAAGTAACAAGGTTAACAGAGTTCGACACATGCGTGAGTTCTAGCCTGATGATGGCGACGGGAAAATAAAAAAGCGCCCGGTTATGCCGAGCGCCTTGCGGGGAAGCAAATTATTAGGATGTCTTTAGCTTGGCCACTACCCTTGAAAGGCGGCTCTTGCGTCGGGCCGCGGTACGCTTGTGTATCACGCCCACTTTCGCAGCCTTGTCGAGGGCGCTGTACATTTTCTGCAAGGTTTCGCTAGCCTTAGCCTCGTCTCTCGCCTCTGTGGCCTTACGCAGGGAGCGACGTAGGTTGGAAACTTTCTCTCGCACGGCGCGGTTGTGCTCAGCCTTACGCCCGGCCTTTCGCTTGAGGTATTTGCGCCTCCATGCCAGACGCTCTTCAGGCCCCCGGTCTTTTATCTTGTTGATCTTAATTTTTACTTGATTTGCCATTTAAAAAGGGAGGCAGAAGCTACCGGATCAGCGCGGTATGTCAACGGATATTCGCATTTTTTAGAGCAGCGGAAACGGCTGACATAATGTCAGTTTGCACGTTTTCCAGCGGGCGATTAGCATCGATAACTTGAATCCGGTCCGGCTCGGCCTCGGCAAGGGCCGCATAACCGGCCTCAATTCGCATAAAAAATTCGCGATTCGCGGATTCAAATCGGTCCGATCCACGACGATTGGCGCGTCGTTTCTCGCTTGTTTCCAACGGGATTTGTAGCAAAAGAGTCAAATCTGGCCGTGTTTTGCCCACGGCAAAGTCGATGAGGCTCTGTACGTGAACAGCATCGAGTCCACGTCCGGTCCCTTGATAAACCGTTGTTGAATCAAAAAAACGATCGCATAGCACCACCTCGCCTGCTGCCAAGGCGGGTCGTATAATTTCGCGTACCAGCTGGGCGCGACTAGCGTTCATTAGCAGAAGCTCGGCTTGGGGTGCGAGGTTGTCTGGCCCGTGTTTGAGTAGTTCGCGGATCTCCTCACCGCTTTCTGTGCCTCCGGGCTCCCGCAGGGTACGGACAGTATGGCCCTCCTCCTTGAGGCACGTGGCGAGTTTCTTGATGTGTGTGGATTTACCGCAGCCTTCAGTGCCTTCAAAGGTGATGAAAATGCCGGCCATGGTTAGAGGCTTTTTAGACGTGGACCTTTTGGAGTATCCTCAATAGTCCAGCCTTGCTCAGCTAGTTCATCACGAATGGCATCGGCGCGGGAAAAGTCTTTTGATTTGCGGGCCTCAGTACGTTCCTCCATGAGAGCGACAAGTTCGGCGGAGGCCTCCTCCTCGGCCCTGCCCACACCAAGGACGGTATCGATGCGGTCCCACGCGGCCAGCTCGGCCGCAGCAGCCGTAGCGTCCATTGCGCCCTCGGCAAGGCGGCGGTTGCAGTCGCGCACCCAATCAAATACAACGGCCCAGGCGCTGGATACATTGAGATCCTCATCGAGTGCAGCGGTAAAATTTTCGATGACCTCCGTGGCGATCTCGGCAGTGGTATCACCGGCAGCTTCGCGAAGCTTGGAAATACATTCATCAATGCGCGCCATTGCTGTGCGGGCGCCTTCCAAGCCGGACAAGGTGAAATTGAAGGTCTCGCGGTAATGCGCGCTGATCATCAACTGACGAATTTCGCGGCCTTTAAAGCCTTTTTCGAGCAAATCGTTCAGCACATAAAAGTTGCCGAGGCTTTTACTCATCTTCTTACCCTCAACCAGCAAGTGCGCTCCATGCAGCCAATGTTTCACAAACGTTTTTCCCGTAGCACCTTCGCTCTGGGCGATTTCATCCTCGTGATGGGGAAAGGCGAGGTCTTCACCGCCTAGATGCAGGTCGAAACTGGTGCCTAAGAGTTCCATGCTCATGGCACTGCATTCAATGTGCCAGCCGGGCCGGCCCTCGCCCCACGGGCTCTGCCAGTAGACTTCTCCGTCTTCCTCGACCCGGGCTTTCCAGAGCGCGAAGTCGGCGACTGATTCCTTCTCGTACTCATCATCACTGACGCGCGCGCCCTGGCGCATCTCCTCAAAATTGAGCTTCACCAACCGGCCGTATTGGCAACCGCAGCCCTGATATTTTTTGATGGAAAAATAAATAGACTCATCAGCTGCTTGATATGCAATGCCCTTCTCCATGAGTTTGCTGATAATGTCGATCATTTCCGGAATATGATCGGTGGCCTTGGGGATGTGGTGCGGATCAATGCAGTTAAGTACCTTGAGATCAGCAAAAAAGGCTTTCTGATATTTTGCGGTGTATTCGGTGAGGGTAGTCTTTTGCTCGCGCACGCGGGCGATGATTTTGTCCTCCACATCGGTGATATTCATCACATGGGTGACATTATATCCGCGAAAGTCGAGGTAGCGCCGCACCAGATCGGCAAAGACAAAGGTGCGGAAATTACCGATATGGGCAAAGTCGTGCACCGTGGGTCCGCAGCAATACATGCCCACCTTGCGCCCGCCTCGATCCAGTGGGGTAAAGGGCTCCACCTTGCGGCTGAGGGTATTATGTAAGTGCAACGCCATGCAAAGAAGCGCAACCTAGCGGGAGAGGGGCAAAATCAAAAGCGAAATTGAGAGGATACGCCTGCTCATTGGGTTCTCCGGGCGGAGCGATTGATACTATCGATGGTTTCCATTGATTTTATGTATTCGGATGCGATGGGGTGTTTTGATACTTTGGATTGATGCAGATTAGAGACGTTTTTGGATTAATGGGAGTGGTTGCCGTTGTATTGACCGGATGCCAATTATCAGGAGATTACGTCCCCTATGAAATGGCGACGCCACCCAAGAATAAGGCTTGGGAAGAATCTAGACGTGAATATCGAAGGATGGGGCCGATTCCCAAACCGGATCCACGGGCCGAAGCTCTATGGGGCACGGATCTTCGTGAGGCGTTGGCTCGAGCTCAAGTCAATGGGAAAAGAGTGCTGCTAGAATTTACCAATTCGGACAGTGGGTATGTGAATGTCAGGTGGGACTATTTTTATACTCAGTCCAAGTTTTTGGATTTGGCTGAACAGAAACTGGAATTAGTGAAGGTCGATTCGGGACGGGATTCAAATCCGAGTTCAGAATCAAAAAAATTGGCCGAACTGTTTGGTGTAATCAGTAGGCCCCGGTATTTCATTCTTAATGCCGAAGGGGGAATTGTTTGGCCGAAAAAAAAATTGTTTGGTAGTCGAATCAAAGGAGTTCATATCAATCTCGGTGGGGTAAAACGGACGACCGCATCAGATATGGTGCCACAATCGGTGTTCTATTTTGAGCGAGAGAAAAGGTTCATTGAGCGACTCAAGTTGATTCTGGATGACAGGGAGCCGTCTCAAGGTCAGGCCCCAATTCAATTGGCTAGCTCCATCAACGGGACGGTTGAGAAACTAGTCCGAAAAAGATTTGGCTGGGCCATGCAGGACGGTAAATTCACTGATGAAGGATTGGCGAAGGTTGGTCAGTTGTTTTTTGTAAATACGGATCTTCAAAACACAGACCTCAAGGATTTGAGTAAATATCCCCAGCTCAGTTCGTTAGGCATTAATCGCTCTCCTCAGGTTACCGATGAAGGGATCAGGGAATTGGCCAAAATAAAACAAATCAAAAAACTGACTTTGAGTGGTCCTTGGATTACGGATTCTATCCTAGGGGAACTAGGCAAACTGACGCATTTGGAAAAAATCTCCGTGTACAAATCCAAGGTCACCGGGGATGGGTATGCGAAATTGCAACACGCGCTGCCGGGGTGCAATGTGTATGTTGATTGGACGCCGCCCTCCAACTCACGGCGTAAATTTGAAATATTGCTTCCTTTAGTACCCGCCACATTGTCCGGCGATGATCGAGCTGAATTGATCCGTGCCGCTGTAGGGAAGGCGATCGGTCGACCCGCCAATCAAGTGACTCAGGCGGATTGGCAAAAGCCGACAGAATTGAATTTTATTTTCAGCAAGATTACCGATGATTGCCTTAAGGAGGTCGGAGCACTCCGCCAACTCAAGAAACTACAATTGGATAATACCCGTATTACGGATGAAGGTCTTAAAGAATTGAATAATCTTACACAGTTTGCGCATTTGGGGTTCTCCGGCACTTATGTCACCGACAATGGCATTCAACACCTCCATAATTTCAAGAGTTTAACTTCAGTTACCTTGGGGCGTACCAACGTTACGCCTGACGGCGTCGCTGCCTTGAAACGGGCTTTGCCGAAGTGTGACATTCATTATTTCCGTTAAATTTCCGATACTCCGAGGTTTGTGATCAAAATTAAATTCACCTAGGACAGTAAATGTCTAACCTTCCATGAGAGAGTCTTCTCCAGAGTTTGAACATAAACCCAAGTAGAAGATCATGTACAATAAATCAAATAAACAAATGGAGCTGGAATTCGACCACAACACTATCCGTGCCATTGCACCGCGCAAGCGCCGTCGCGTGCCGCAGGCCGGTTGGTGGTTCGAGCAAATCCGTAAGATGATAGATGTGAAGGTGCCGCCGGTTCTCCGACCAGTACAGGGCCGCCTACGGTTTATTTCAACACGCTGATTGGCTTGAAGCGAAAACAACCCTTCTTACAGCGAATGGTTTTGCATGAACCATGTCTTTCGCGTAGAAACTGCCGTCCGCCTCGGCGGAACGGATGAGCACAAGACCAGTTGAAATCTACGACACAACCCTGCGTGATGGTACGCAGGGTGAAGGGGTAAGTTTCTCGGTGGCGGACAAGCTGCGCGTGGCCGAAAAACTTGATGCCTTTGGTGTGCATTACGTGGAAGGGGGCTGGCCGGGGAGCAACCCCAAGGACATTGAATTCTTCAAGCAAGCCGCCAAGCGCAAGTGGAAGCATACGCAGATTGCGGCATTTGGCTCTACGCGGCGCAAGAAGATTGCCGCCAAGGATGACCCGCAGGTGAAGCTACTGGTCCAGGCCAAGACGCCGGTGGTGACCATCTTTGGCAAGACGTGGCTGCTGCATGTAATGGAAGTACTTCGCACTACGCCAAAGGATAATTTGGCGATGATCGCCGATACCATTGCTTTTCTCAAAAAGAAGAAAAAGAAGGTGATCTATGATGCGGAGCATGCGCTTGATGGCTA
>CBFHWX010000050.1:0-19512 GCA_965659445.1 Limisphaerales bacterium
TTAAACTTCCTGCAGTTTTGAATGGTTCACAAAAGGAATCGCTAGCCAACGCGAAGGTGGCCATTACTGGTGGTAAAGAGCAGTGGTCGGAGATCGAGGATTTGGTCCGGAACCTGAAGAACAAAGCTGGGGCACAGTTCAAATTAAAGCCTGTGGCGGGCGATTGGCCGGACAGGCAAAACGGTGTAGCCCTGCGTCAGAGTGTGTCACGTGATTTTCTCTTCGATGCCCACGCGATGCCCGGTGTGATGCGCATCGGCCCGGATTTGTCGAATGTGGGTAACCGACTTATGGATGACAATGCGGCGTACGCGCACATTTATAATGCGCAATCGACCGGCAAGAGTTCGCACATGCCGCCTTATCGGTATCTTTTCCATCGCAAAGAAATCAGTGAAGACGAGGCGCTGTCCTCGGCAGCCATCACTGTGGTCAACGATGGCGAAGAGCAAAGTGTGGAACCGGGCTATGCCGTTACCCCCACCGCCAAGGCAAAGGCATTACTGGCGTTCCTTAAGAGTCTGCGCACGGGCACGGACAGCGCATTGCCCGAGGCGCCGCTGGTGAAACAAGCCTCTGCGTCTCCATCCGGGACCGAGTAAAATGAGTAAGGAAACGAACAATAGGAACTTGGATGAGCATAGCGAGCCGGTAGCCGGCACCGCACAGATGCCCGTGGGCATTATGGTCATCCTTACGCTGCTTGGGTATATTGGGTGTTATAAGGTGGACGACCTTAACGCCAATTTTTCCGCGCGCGTGCATGCACCTTTTAGCAGCGCTGATGAGGTGGCTTCGCTGGCACCTTCCGAAGCGGAGCTTGTTTTTGGCAAAGGCAAAATATTGTATGCCAATTGTCAGGGCTGCCATCAGCCGGAGGGCGGTGGCACCCCTGGTAGCATACCGCCGCTGGTCGGGTCCGAATGGGTGACGGGTAATCCGGGGCGTTTAGCGGCTATTGTGATGAACGGCCTCGGAGGGCCAATCGAAGTAAATGGTGAGCCATTCAACAACCAGATGACACCCGTGGGGGCGGCTTGGAGCGATGAGGATATCGCAGCCGTGCTCACTTACATTCGCGGCAACTGGGGCAACGGGGGTGCGCGGGTAATGCCGGAGGATGTTGCGGCTGCCCGTGCCACGATCAAAGAGCAAGGACAAACGGGCCCTTGGACGGTGAAGAGCCTAGAGGCTGTCTTCCCTGAGCAGTAAGCTAGGCAACTATCGATTGCCAAAATTCACCGGCCTGTCAGGATCCGGGAATGCTCCGCTGGGTTGGCTTCGCTTTGATTCTTTGTGCGCCACTGCGCGCGGCTGAATTTTCCATCGCCACCTTCACCGCCAATGTCACCGTACCCATTGGTCATGGCATGATGGGTGGGTTATGGAAATCCAAGACAGTGGCCGATCCGCTCTTTGCCAAGGGTATCGTGCTGATCGGTGGTGAGAAGCCGGTGGTGTTTGTGTCGGTAGATTGGTGTGAAATTCGTAATGAAGCTTTCGATCGCTGGCGTGATGTCCTGGCGGAAGCGGTGGGTACCACGCGCGAACGAGTGTTGGTGAGTGCGATTCACCAGCACGAAGCCCCCGTTGCAGACTTGGAGGCGCAGCGGATCCTTGAACGACTGAACCTTGAGGGCAGCATCTGTGATTTAAAATTCCACGAGCAAGCGGTGCAACGCGTGGCCAGGGCTGCGAAAATAGCGATGAAAAATAGGCATCCGATTACCGATATCGGCATGGGTCAGGCCAAGGTGGAAAAAATTGCATCCAATCGGCGATATGTTTTGCCGGATGGAAAAATCTCATTTGGCCGCGGAAGTGCAAGTGGACGCAATGTCCTCGCCGCCAATGCTCCCGAGGGCACTATTGATCCTTGGCTCAAGACACTCAGTTTCTGGAATGGTGAAAAGGCCATCGCGGCCTTGAGCGGTTATGCCACGCATCCGATGAGCTATTACCGGACGGGAGAAGTATCCTCAGATTTTCCAGGCATGGCACGAACCAAGCGACAGAAGGATACGCCAGATTGTCTGCAAATCTATTTCAGTGGCGCCAGCGGCAATGTCACTGCTGGCAAATACAACACCGGTGCAAAGACCAACCGTCTAGTCCTTTCCAATCGAGTTTATGAAGGGATGAAAGGCGCTTGGAAAAACACGAAGCGACAGTCGTTGAAGAAAATCCAGTTTCGCAATGCCGAGATGCGGCTGAAGCCGCGCAATCACCCTGGCTTCACTGAAAACAATTTCAAGGCTAAGCTAGTTCCAGGAGACAATCACTGGCACCAGTGTTTGGCGGCAATGGGACTGAGCTGGCTGCAACGCTGCGAGCGTGGTCAGCCTGTGGACTTGCCGGTTATCGACTTCGGTCCGGCTCAATTGCTTCTACTACCTGGTGAGAGCTATGTGGAGTACCAGCTTGCCGCGCAGAAAATGCGACCTGATTCCTTTGTGCTTGTGGCCGGGTATGGAGAAGGAGGCACTGGTTATATTCCTACAGAGAAGCATTGGGAGGAGAAGGATGGCAACCTTGGCGATTGGTGCTGGGTTCATCCGGGTGCCGAGAAGGTCATGCTCGAGGCCATTCGCAAGGTATTGGCGCCGCGTTAGCCTTGCGCGTTCTGCTGTGGGGTATTATTAAATGTTCAATGAATCCTCGGGAAGCAATGGTTGCTCTGAATCTGTTGCCGGATATCGGACCAGTTCGTGTGAGACTTCTACTGGATAAATTCGGCAACGCAACCGAGATCTTGGAAGCCTCAGAAGAGGCATTGAAAACGGTTGATAAAATCGGTCCCAAGGCGGCCACCACAATTGCCAATTGGAATAAGACGATCGATTTGGAAGCTGAACTGAAGCGAATTGAAAAGTTTGGGTGCACGATCATCACTCAAGATGATGAAATGTATCCTGAACTGCTCCGCGAGATTTATGATCCTCCAATCGTTCTTTATGTGAAGGGTGAGTTGAAAACAGCGGATCGTCATGCTATCGCCATGGTCGGCACAAGGCAGTCTACACTATATGGTCGGCAATCTGCCGAACGTCTGTCTCGCCAACTGGCTGCTTCTGGGATCACGGTGGTTAGTGGTGGGGCGCGAGGGATTGACAGTATTTCGCATGAAGGTGCCATGAAAGGGGGCGGACGAACTATCGCGGTCCTGGGTACGGGACTCGATATTGTGTATCCCGCCGAGAATTTTGAGCTTTTTCAACGTATTGCTGAGCAGGGTGCCGTGATCACTCAGTTTCCTTTCGGGCGTAAAGGCAGCAAGCAGTCGTTCCCCATCCGCAACCGCATTGTAGCCGGCATGACGCAGGGCACGATTGTGGTAGAGGCCAATCGCAAAAGTGGAGCCCTGATTACGGCCAGCTTAGCAGCAGAAGGAGGGCGTACTGTCTTTGCGGTGCCGGGTCGAATTGATTCCCCTCGCAGCGCCGGTTGTCATGACCTTATCAAGCAAGGCGCTCAGCTTTGTGAATCAGCAGAGGACGTATTGGCGGAATTTGCCATGATCAACCACGCGACCCAATCGGATGAAGCAACCGCTTCCATGCCCTCGCTTTCGCCTGCAGAGCAGTCTGTCTATAATGTGCTTACCCATGAGGAAAAGCAGCAGGATGAGATCATCCGTTGTAGCGAAGTTCCTGCCCCGCAAGTCTCTGTGGCGTTATTGCAGTTGGAGATGAAACAATTGGTCAACCAATACCCTGGTCGGCTGTTTACAAGAGCCCGATGATTTTGAGATTGGAAGGATGAGGCGATCTGATTTAATCGAACCGATGAGGCAAGGCTTGCTTATTGGGTTTATTTTGTTCTGTGCTACTACACGTCTATTTGCTGATCAACCTTTCACGAAAATTTCTGAAACCTACCAGCAGCGTATCAAGCCGTTACTAAAACATTACTGTTTAGACTGCCATTCCACAGAAAAGGAAAAAGGGGAGCTGGACTTAGAGCGGTTTGCGAAACTGGAGGAGGTGCGCAAGGCGCCGAAGGTTTGGATGAAGGTGGTGGAGATGATGGAGGATGGCGAGATGCCACCGAAGAAAAAACCGCAACTTTCAGCGGCGGAGCGCAAGGTGTTTTTGGGTTGGGTGAAGAATTATCTCGATGCGGAGGCTCTGGCGAGTGCGGGTGATCCGGGACGGGTGGTGTTACGCCGCCTTAGTAATGCGGAATATACGTACACGATTCAGGATTTGACGGGTGTGGCGTTGACGCCGGCGAGGGAATTTCCGGTTGATGGCGCGGCAGGCGAAGGTTTCATGAACGTCGGCGACGCGATGGGGATGTCGCCGGCGCTCGTGCAAAAATACCTCGATGCCGCAAAGGAAGTTGCCGCGCATGCGGTGCTGACGCCCAAGGGCATTCGCTTTTCGCTGGGCACCTCGCGCCGCGATTGGGCGGATGAACTGCTCTTTGAGATTCGCACCATCTACGCCCGACACACCTCAGGTCCGGCGGCTACAGATAAAGTGTACCGCTGGGATCCAGCCGCGTTGGACAAGGCCATGAAGATGGACGGTCGTGTAGACTTGTTTCATTACCTCCATGCTTTGGTGGAAAACCGGGATCGGCTAATGGAGAATCCTGCATTAGCCAGCGAAGTAGCGAGAGAGAAAAATTTGAATGCCAAATATCTCCGGCGCATGACAGACGTCTTGACGGATGACAATCCTTCTCTGTTGCTTCGGAAAATTCGCGATGATTTGCGAACGGCCGAGCCAACGGATGTCAGTGCGCGGATAGTATGGGATGTTCGAAAATGGAAGGAGAATTTGTGGCGGTTCGATAAGGTGGGACAAATCGGACGAATAGGTGGATCAACGGCTTGGATGAACGCGGTCAATCCGGTGACCGCACAGCAGGAGTTGAAGCTCAAGATTCCGGCCAATGCCAAGGGCGAGATCAGTGTTTTCCTCGCCGCGGGCGATGGTGGCGATGGCGCGACAGGCGACGTAGTGCGCTGGGGTCGACCGCGGCTAGTGATGAAGGGCCAGCCAAACATTCCGTTAACCACGGCAAGAGGCCTTGCTCAGTCGGTGGCGTTGCTGCAGTTAAACGAACTGGGGCGCACGGGAAAATACCTCGCCGTCATCGCCACGGCGGAAAGAACTGGAAAAACGATAGAGGAAACGTCGCTTGGGCAGAACCTTAATCCGCGCGTGCTCGCCAACTGGGTGGCGGCCGTGCAGCTGGGAAAGTTTGCCTCACCGCAAGTGATGGGGCATTACCCGGGAAAGATGTTTAAGGTGGGTGATTACGAGGCTATCCGTGGTTGGGGTGTCCCTGCTACGCCGAGCCTGATTGCGAGTAAGGCAGAACAAACCATTCGCTTTGGCACGCTCACTATCCCGGGACGCAGTGTGAACATGCATCCCTCGCCGACCACCGAGGCCATGCTCATGTGGCAAAGCCCACTAGATGGGCGCGTGAAATTAAAGGGATTCTTTGCTGATTCGGATGACGTGTGCGGCAACGGCGTGGCATGGCGCGTGGAGATGGTCAACCGCACGGGTGCCAGTCAGCTGGCCTCCGGTGCCTTTGATAACGGAAAGCGCAGTGAGTTTGCTCCGGAGATAGCGCTGGCTGTGCAAAAGGGCGATTACATCAAGTTCGTGGTCAACGCTCGTGCCGGCAGCCACGTTTGCGACACCACTCAGGTGTCCTTCACCATCACCGAGCAGGATGGTGAAAAGCGCGCGTGGAACCTCGAGCGGGAGGTGGTCGATCGCGTGCATGACGGCAATCCGCTGACCGATTCCTTCGGGCACCCTGCAGTTTGGCATTTTTGTTCGTCGGTCAATGCGAAGCCGGCGCAAGGCAATATCCCGCCGGGCTCTGCTCTGGCAAAATGGCGCGCGGGAGTGATCGGCAAGGTCAAGCCGGTCGAAGCGCAAAAACTTGCCGCCGCCGTGCAGCGCGCGCTGTTGCCTAAGGAAGAAGACGTGGCGGATGCCGACAAGAGGTTGCGTGATATTTACACAAGTTTCACCGGCCCGCTCAAGTGGCTGGAGTCGGTACTGGGCGAAGTGAAGCTAACGGATGTGGAGGCCGTCGCCCCGTCGGTGATTGAATACAAGCTGCCGGGCGAACTGGTAGCCGGCAGCGAGGTGGTGGTGACAGCGCAGCTTCATCCGGAAAAAGGCCTCAAAGGCACGGCGCAGTTTTTGGTGGCGCTCAACCGGCCTGACGCCAAGGCACTGTTCGGCCGGCCAATGGTCACCGGCGCGGAGTCGGGCCAGGCGATGGCAGCGGCATACGACGACTTTCGCGCGCTGTTTCCGGCGGCGATGTGCCACGCGCAGATTGTGCCGGTGGACGAAGTGGTAACGATGATTATGTACCACCGCGAGGACGAGCCATTGCGGCGACTGATGTTGAGTGAGGTAGAAGCGGCAGAGCTGGATCGGTTATGGGACGAATTGTTTTATGTCTCGCAGGAACCGCTGTTGCGAGTGGTGAGCCACGAGCAGCTTTATGAGTTCGCTACGCAGGACCGCAAAGACCTGCTGCCGCCGCTTGAAGCACTGCGCATTCCCACGCTCAAACGTGCGGAGGCCTTCCGCGCGCGGCTCAAAAAGACCGAGCCGATCCACCTAGCGGCAGTATTGGAATTGGCCGAGCGCGCATGGCGGCGACCTTTGCCAGATGCGGATAAAAAAGAACTGCGCGGCTTGTACGAGACATTTCGAGCAAAGGAGCTTTCGCACGAACGCGCCATCCGGTTGGTGTTGGCGCGAGTACTGACTTCGCCAGCGTTTTTGTATCGGTTGGAGCAGCCGGCCGTTACTCAAAACAAACGCTGGTCATCGGTGAGCAATCGCGAGCTGGCCAGTCGGCTGAGTTTTTTCCTGTGGTCCACCATGCCGGATGATGAGTTGCAAAGCGCGCTGAAAGGTAAGCCGCCGGCGAGTGACCGCGTGGTGGCGGCGCAGACCCGACGCATGCTTGATGACCCCCGCACGCGGCGGTTGGCCGTGGAGTTTGCATGCCAATGGCTGGACATCCGTGGATTTGATGCTGACGACAGTAAGAACGAAAAACTTTACCCGCAATTTGAAAAATTGCGTGGTGCTATGTACGAGGAGTCCGTGCGGTTTTTTGAGGATTTGTTTCGCAACGATGGCTCAATCCTCAGCCTGCTCAATGCAAACTATGCGTTCCTCAATGAGCCACTGGCCAAACACTATGGCATTGAGGGTGTGACTGGCGGCTGGCAGAGGGTGGAGGGAACCCAGGCGAAAGGGAGAGGCGGGATTCTTGGCATGGCAACGGTTTTGGCAAAACAATCGGGTGCCTCGCGCACCAGCCCGATTTTGCGGGGCAACTGGGTCTCGGAAACACTTTTGGGTGAACGCTTGCCCAAGCCACCGGCGAATGTGCCTGATCTGCCGAAGCTGGTGCCCGCTGGGCTTACGGCGCGGCAGTTAATTGAGAAACACAGCAGCGTGGAGGCCTGCGCTAAGTGCCACGCGCGGATTGATCCGTACGGGTTTGCATTAGAGCAGTACGATGCTATCGGACGGCTTCGGGCTAAATCGGTTGATACGAAAACGAAATTAGTCGACGGTAAGGCGATCGAGGGTATCGAAGGGTTACGGAATTATCTGCTAACCGATAGGTGCGATGATGTGGTGCGACAGTTCTGTAAAAAGTTGCTGGGTTATGCGCTGGGTCGTGAGGTGGGACTTTCTGATGAGCCGTTGCTTAAAGATATGCGTAAACGTTTGGCGGAAAATGATTACCGGTTCAGCGTTGCGGTGGGAATGATCGTGACCAGCGAACAGTTTCGGAGCATCCGCAGCACGGCAGTTGCAAAAGAGAATTGAAAGAAACCGAGAAGGGGTTAGTCTAACTACAACAAGTGGAGGAAACATGATGCACGATATTGCACGACGGACGATGTTGCGTGGCTTGGGGGTCACGATGGCACTGCCTTGGATGGAGAGTGTGCGTTTGTGGGGCGATACCACGAAAGGGACGAAAAAGGTGAGTGAACCGCCAACGCGTATGGCCATCCTGTTTGCCGGTTGCGGTTTTCATAAAAGCGAATGGTGGGCTAAAGGTCAGGGCAAGGAGATGCAGCTCGGCAAGGTGCTCGCGCCCTTAAATGATTTTCGAGACAAGATGGTATTTATCCGCGGCCTCTATAATGCAGAGGCGCTGAAGGGGAATATTCACAGTTCTCAGACTGGCAATCTACTCTCTGGTGCACCGCTGGCCTCGGGTGGCCGAATTCAGTCAGGCACCAGTGTTGATCAGTATGTGGCGCAACGAATTGGCCGGCAGACGAAGGTGCCCAGCCTCGTGCTTGGTTGTGAAAAATCCAATCCTGGCGTACACAAGAATTATTCTCTGCTCTATAGCTCGCACATTTCATGGAGCAGCCCGAACTCGCCCACGCCGCTGGAAGTGTATCCATCGCTGGCGTTTGACCGGTTGTTTAAAAACAAGGTTCAGACTGGGGACCAAAGCGTGCTTGATGCGGTGCTCGGTGATGCGAAGGATTTGCGTCGCAACATCAGTCGGCTGGACCAGCAGAAGCTCGACGAGTATCTCAACTCCGTGCGCGAGGTGGAACAGCGCATTGAGAGTGCCGGCAAACGCGGCCAATTGCAGGGTTGGCGACCCACGCTCACCAAGCCCAACATGCCTCGGCCGAAGGATGGGTATCCGCAGGATATCGTGGAGCACATGCGCCTGATGAGTGATATCCTTGTGCTCGCCTTCCAGACCGACACCACGCGCGTGTGTACCCTTAAACTCAACAATGACCACGGCACGCTGCGTTTTCCACACCTCGGCGTGGATTACATGATCCACCATCTCCTCTCACACAACGACACCAACGACTGGCTAAAAGTGAACCAGTTTTTCCTGAAACAAATGGCTTATATTGCGCGGCGGCTTGATGGGATTCAGGAAGGTGAACGTACCGCTTTGGATAATACCATGCTGGTACTCTGTTCGAGCATGCTTACCGGACATCATGATGCCTCTCAATTGCCGGTGGTGATGCTTGGTGGAGGTGGTGGACGCATTAAGGGCGGCCAGAACCTAAATTATCTCGGTAAGGACAATCGCCAAATGAGCCGTCTATTCCTCAGTATGATGGACAAGATGAACTTGCGACCTAAATCCTTTGGCGACGCGACTGAGCCGCTGGATGAAGTGTGATTTAGCGGGTTTTCAATTGCACAATGCTGGCCGCGTGCCTAGCCTTTGTGAATGAACCGACGTGATTTTCTTCAGACAAGCGTGGCGGCTGCAGCCGTGACGGCCACAACTTCCCAACTCGAAGCCGCTGACAAAAAACGCACAGGAGCCAATCGCGGCAAGGTGTACAAGTCAGTGAAATTCGGTGGTAAACCGAGCCTTGCCCGCATGCGCAAGTTGAAGGAATTGGGATTTGATGGAATTGAAGGCTCGGCTCCAGGTATGGATGTGGGTGGATTGCGTAAGGCATGCGAAGAGGTAGAGTTGCCAATGCACGGTGTGGTTTACAACAAGCACTGGCAAAAGCGTCTATCTTCGCCGGATGCTGCTATACGCGATGAAAGCCGTAAAGGCCTCGAGGCAGCTATTCGTGAATCAAAAGAGGTAGGAGGCTCATCAGTCCTACTGGTGCCCGGCGCGGTGCGAGGACCGAATGAGACCCACGAGCACGTATGGGAACGGTCCATCACGGAGATCCGCAAGGTGATTCCATTGGCCAGTAAGCTCGGCATCCATGTACTGATTGAGACAGTTTGGAATGGCTTTTGTTACAAGCCAGAGCAATTCCGTGATTACTTGGATGAAATCAACAACCCTTGGGTTCAGGCCTACTATGACATTGGTAACATGCAGAAGTTTGCGCCCAGCCACGAGTGGATTCGAATTCTCGGAAAACGCAACGTGAAGCTGGATGTAAAGGACTGGGGCGGACCCAAGAAAAAATTCTGCCCGCTTGGTCAAGGCGACGTGGAATGGGACAAGGTACGCGAAGAGATGGCGAAGATCGGTTTCTCTGGCTGGGTCACCCGTGAAGGCAGCGATGGCGGAGATGACAAGACAGCCAAGCTCATGGACGAACTATTGGATTTATAAGGACAAGTCATGAACCTCATTGTTCGCCGGGTTGTTCTTTGTTTGTTGTTTGGCTTGATATTGGTCGGTGAGTCGGCCCAATGGCCGCAGGTTAAAGCGACAAACATTCGTCGGGTTTTTCATAATGGGGAGCACAACGCCTTTACTGACTTAATTCGCTGGCAGGGCAAATTTTGGCTGACATTCCGGAGTTGTCCCGACGGGCATATGGTACACCCGACTGCCTCAATTGTGATCTTGTCTAGTAAGGACACTCAACAATGGACTCAGGTTCATCGTTTCAGCGTTCCACAGCGTGACACGCGCGATCCGCATTTTCTCGTCTTCAAAGACAAGCTGTTTATCTACACCGGCACCTGGTATTGCGGCGATTCTTCGCCAGCTCGATCGGAATACACGCTGAACCGGCACTTGGGATATGCCGCGTGGTCTGCCGATGGAAACAAGTGGCAAAGCCCAATCATGCTCGAAGGAACCTTCGGACATTACATCTGGAAAGCGAACACCTTCAACGGCAGTGCTTATCTCTGCGGACGACGCAACCGCGAGTTTGATATCAAGGCACGCGGCGAAGGTGCTACCGTTCAGTCGGCAATGCTTGAGAGTGATGATGGGCTCCTTTGGCGAACGCGCGCGCTATTTCAAGAGGTGCGAGGCGATGAAACTGCGTTTCAATTCGACCCTTACGGCGATATTCTTGCCATTGGACGACGCGGAAGTGATAAGGCGCAACTCCTAAAGTCAAAGCCGCCATACACCCAGTGGGACCGGCGCGAAATGGACCGCTATATTGGTGGCCCGCTCCTCACCAGAGGGGGTGCGTACCATGTGGCCGGGGGTCGCAAGTCCGGGGCGGCACTTGTCGGAAAACGCGGCCCCAAGACCGCCTTATACTGGCTCAACCCCGATGCCAAGAGTGAAAAAGAACTCCTTACTGAGTTTGTTGAACTGCCCAGCAATGGTGACACATCATACCCTGGTTTCGTGGAATTAAGCCAAACCCGCGCAATCGTTTCATGGTACTCCAGTCATGAAAAGGATCGCAAAGGCAAACAAATCACAGCCATTTACATGGCTGACTTGGGTATCGTTAAGTAATAGGACTCCTTTGCTTATAGTTTAGCATCCAAGTGGATTGTGAACTCGAGGCCTGTAGGTTTACGGTTTCGGCAGGAAACAGTTCCGTTACAGGCTTCCACGCAGGTTTTGACGATGGCAAGGCCTAGCCCGACTCCACCGGTATCTCGTCCACGGGATAGTTCAGGTCGATAAAATGGATCAAATATTCTAGGCAAACAATCCTCAGAAAGGCCCGGCCCGTTGTCGGTGACATTGATTATAATCGAATTGTTTTTCTGTTTGGCAGACAAGGTAATGGGTCCTGCTTTTCCCGCATATTGCACAGCGTTGCGGACTAAATTTCCCAATGCCAGCGACAAACGTTGCGAGTTGGCAATCACCGGAAGATCCTTGTCGACGGATATTTTTATCTGGGATAACGCGTCCCTTTCTCGCTCAACAATTTGGTCAATGACTCCCCGAAGATTCACTTGTTTCAACTCAATTGACTTTGGGCTGACTCCTTCCTGAGAAAAAAGCAGCAACTCGTTGACAAGTTCGGACATGTGCTCCACCTCGTCATGCACATTCTTCACATATTTTTTTTGTTCGTCATCAGCCCGTTGCTCTAGGATTCCAAGGGCGAGTTGGATGCGCGCAATTGGTGAACAAAGCTCATGCGAGATGTCGCCGAGAAAACGCCGTTGACCTTTCACAAAACCGTCCAGCCGGTCGGCCATGTGATTGACGGCATGGCCGACTCGACCAATCTCATCAGTACGTGATGTTCCAACCCGGGTGTCGAATTTCCCCTCAGCGATCTGCTCGGTAGCGGCAGTGACCTCAGCAATTGGACGGGTGATATTGCGCACCATCGGTAGCCAGAAAAGCACTGATAGCACCACGGCCACGATGAGAATATTTACCCATTGCAACGGATCAGAAAAGAGCCCGGCGCCACCCATGGTATCAGAAACTGCGACCAGAGTGGCATGATATTGAAACTGATTCTGGCCTCGCTGAACCCGCCTCAGACCCAATAGATTCTCATTGGGTAATTCCTCGGCACCTTCGGCCTGAACCACCACTGGAATATCTACTCCTGCCCAGTACCTTGCTTTGGGTTCATCTGTTTTTATCATGAAAACTTCAGGTCGTGGTCCGGGAGGTTGATTCATTGGAGGATCACCGCCATTCTGTATTTGCCTGGGACCGTTGCCGCCACGTCCGCCGCGATTGTTCGGGCCCGCATTGCCGCGCTGTTTCAACCAAGCTTCTAGCTCGGATTGGTTCAATTGATTATCCTTGTTGGTATCCGCCTCCTTTATCATTTCCGGGATTTGATCCGACCTGAATGGTGGCCGACGACGGCTGAAAAGAGGACTGCCCCGGGTGCCACTCTGCACAATCTCATCATATTTTTTGCGCTGTTCGTCGTTGAGTAGCTCATCCATCTTGGTTCCGTAGTCCTGCAAGATTTTGCTGAATAATTCACGGGACTTGGTGATGCGTTCTTCCCAAGGCAATTCCCGCAGTACAGAGTTAGTCCGCATGCTGCGAAAGGCTTGATCGCGCACGAGTCTGGCGGCAGAATATTTCTCACGTTGTTCCTCATTCAGCTGAAGTTGCTCGGCCAACGAAGGGCGCTTTTCGCGTGTCGGTCTGGGTCTGGGTCGCGGGAGGTTGGCAATTTTGGTCCTGACCGACTCCGGCATTTTGAGAGAGTCATCCACCAGCGATTGACCGTTGATGCCCACCAGATGAAAATCTACATTGTAAATTTCGGAATACTTTCTCAGCTCATTCGCCCAGTCCTCACGCAGTCTATTAGTAAGTCCGCCGGAAATGACTTGAGCCACTTGATACACTCGCTGTTCGGATGGGCCAACAAACGGTGAGGCAGGACCGATCTGAAATTTGTAGACCGCCCAGATCACCCCACCGATTAGCAGCAGGTTCAGAAAGAACCAGGCAAGTATTTTTGTAAAAAGTGTGCTGCGGATATTCATGGCATATCTATTGTTTCACCATCATGTAGCCGACGGAACGGACGGTTCGAATGTAAGTGGGATCCTTAGGATTGTCGCCCAGTTTTTGGCGTAAGGCACTTACATGAACATCGATTGATCTGTCAAAGACATCGTAATCCCTTCCGGCTATATCCTCGAGGATCTGTTCGCGTGACTTCACTCGACCACACGCGTGAGCGAGGCTCAGTAGCAGATCATATTCAAGGGAGGTCAATTTCAGAGGCACGTCGCCCAAAGCTGCAGTTCGCGAGTTAGGAGTAATATGCAACTGACCATTAATTATTTCGGGTTCGGTTTCTTCGTCTGCAGAGGAACCTCCGGATGATGAACGGCGTGTCACCGCCCGCAATCGCGCCAAGAGTTCACGGGTGGAAAATGTCTTGGGCAGATAATCATCGGCGCCGATCTCAAGGCCCACAACCCGATCAGCTTCTTCACCTCGTCCGGTTAGCATCAGGACAGGCACATTGGATTTGTGACGAATATTCTTTAACACCTCAAACCCATCCATGCCCGGTAACATCACATCAAGGATCACTGCGGAAAAATCTCCCTGAAGCACTTTCTCCAAGCCCTCAGTCCCAGTATGAGCAGTCGATACTTCATAACCCAAAGGATCAAGGTATTCTTTAATCAATTCACACAGCTTAGGGTCGTCATCAATAATGATGATTGGAATGCTGGCCGTGGGTTTCCTCTCGCTAGTCGACCCTTGCTGCATGTTTATGGCCTTAGTCATTTGTCAAATTTCCAGCACGTTTGCCGTCAATGCAGCCAATCTAGCTGATTTTTATATATCCCACCCTCATCTTTACACATCTTTACAAATTTCCTCCTGTTTGAACACAAAACCTTTACATCCATTTGACACATTAAATCAAGAAGATGTGATGCATCAGATGAACTTGAAGGAAACACATGAGTACATTAGCCATAGAACATTCTGGAGGCACAGCCTTAGGCAGTGTGACTGAAGATCAATCGGCTCTGGAGCGAATTCGCAATGGTGAAGTCGAAGCCTTTGAGGAGATCGTGGTGCGCTACCAAAAACGTGTATTTGGAATTCTCTGCCGATATGAAAGGGATCACCATAAGGTTGAGGATCTGGTTCAGGAAACATTTCTCAAGGCTTGGCGAGGGCTCGCCCGGTATCGCGCAAAATCTCCATTTGAACACTGGATTTCTCGAATCGCGAGCAACGTAGCACGGGATCATCTGCGTCGGATTCAACGTCGCATCCGCGAAACCTCTTTTGAGGACATGGGGGATTCTGCATTGGATTGGCTGAGTGTCGGTAACACGAATAAGGAACTGAAAATTCATGAAGCGCGACAGTTGCTCGATTATGCCATGCAGGTGCTTACGGAGCAGAATCAAGAGATAGTCATCCTTCGAGAGCTCAGAGGATTGAGCCTGAAAGAGGTCAGCCAAATAACCGGCCTGACTACGGCCAATGTTAAGATACGTAGTCACCGAGCAAAATCAAAAATGCGTGAGGCGTTAAAAACTCTCCTCGACAAGGAAGAGCGGAACGGTGCAGTCATCCAGACTGAGACCGTCCAGCCCGAAGCCGATTGGCAACCGGATTTGGAGGTTGCTCCGCTGGCGGCCTAATCAAGAGCCCTTTTGCTCTTGATTTATTTATGTGCTATCTCAGATCCTAGCGTTGACAAAACTCTCTTCTGGGTTGTGACGCTGCGTATTTCCCCTTTACGCAACAAGCCAAGCCGTTACGCTTAGGTCAACGCCACCACTTTTTCACGGATGATGAGGTAATATGGTTTTTACGAAAAACTCAAAGTACTTGAAAACGAACACCTTCATTTTACTGGTTATATTATTTGTCTCCGGATCGTTCTTACCGGGAACAACTGACGCAGCACAGATAATGGCTGGTGCTGCCAAAGTCGATATCACCGACGAGCGTGGACCGGTCAATGACCGTCTATACGTGCGTGCGTTGGTGCTTAAAAGCGGCAATATCACCGCCGCGCTCGTTTCCATCGATGCCGTTGCGATTGGCGGCATTGGTCCAATCAAGAACGACTTTCTGCCCAATGTGCGTGCTGTTCTGAAAAATGAGTTGGGAATTGCTCCTGCGCATACGCTATTCAACGCCAGTCATTGTCATGGACTGGTCCACCCCAAGATCGAGGCGCTCACGGTGCAGGCAGTCGACCAGGCGGTGAAAAATCTGGTGCCGGTGAAAACTGGGGCAGGATTGGGTCGTGAAACACGTATCATGGAAAACCGCCGCCTCCGCCTTAAAAATGGACGAGAGGTGGATGTGCGCCGCGCGTATTCGCTGCCGGCGGATAAGGAGGTGGTTGCTGTGGGTCCGGTGGATCCAGAGATAGGGGTGTTGCGTCTCGACCGCCTTGATGGCAAGCCGTTGGCGGTGGTGTACAACTTCGCCTGTCATCCCATTCAAAACACGCCCGAGGGCGGTAATACTGCTGACATCACCGGGTTTTCTTCCAAGACCATCGAGGAGAATCACGACTGCGTCGCGCTCTTCGTACAGGGCGCTGGCGGCGACATCAACCCCATCAGCTATAAGGATGTTAACCACCTGCACAGCGCCGAGCCACTAGGACTTATGTTGGGCCTGAGCACACTCCGAGCGATTCGGAAAATTAAAACGAGGCCCAATCAACTTCTGGCAGTTCACAGTGAGATAATGAAGCTGCCTCGAGCCGATCACACCAAACGTATTGCTGCTATGGAAATGGAGCGGAAGCGCCTGACTGAATCTCTCCGAGGCACTTTTTTGAACCTGGACACATTCCTGCCACTCATTGTGAAGTACCAGCTTTCCACCAACTCGCCCTCATTGAATTCATACCGCTATCTCCATGAACTGCAAATGGAACGGGGCGGACTGGCGAGAATGGATGTCTCCAATCGCCGGCATTTACAGAGTTATATGCGAAATATTCATACGATGGAACAGATCACCCGAATTAATACCAATCTGCGTCTGCTAAAAAATCATCAGAAGACTGGCTACGATGCAGGTAACAAGACGGTGAGCGTTGAGCTCTCAGGCTTGCGGGTTGGTGATTTTGTGCTCACCACTTTTCCGGGTGAGCTTACTGTCCCCATCGGTCTCAATATAAAAAAGGCATCCAAGCACGATCTAACCTTCGTTGCCGGCTATACCAATGGCTACATCTACTATGCGCCCACAGCGGACCAACTCAAAAACGTGGGCGGAGCGCAGGAAGATAGCGACTGCATGCTGGCACCCGCTTGGCAGAAAATTTATGAAGCCAAGGCTGCAGAAATTATCCGTGGCCTGCTGAAATGATTTGCGTTGCTGTGCTTGGCGGGCGGTTTAAAGTGACCACATGAAAGCACTTATTTTTGCTTTAGTCATAGTAACCTTGCCACTTAGCGCGGCAGATAAAGGGTTTGAATTGCTATTCAACGGCAAGGACCTCACCGGTTGGCAGGGCATGGGCGGCCCCACCACCAACTGGGTGATCGAAGACGGCGTGTTGTCCTGTACCGGCAAGAAGGGATCGCAATGGATCGCGACAAAAGAGGAGTTCTCCGATTTTGAATTGAAGCTGGAATATAAAATCCCCAAGAACGGCAACAGTGGAGTTTTTATCCGCGCACCAAAGGAGGGTGCGGCGTGGGTGGCAGGTATGGAAATTCAGATTCTCGATGATTTCGGTGAGAAATGGAAAAACCTGAAACCCGTGCAGTTCACTGGCTCCATTTACGCGGTACAAGCGCCCGAAAAACGAGTTACCAAGAAAGCGGGGAAGTGGCAAACCATGCGCATCCGTTGCATGGGCGCGAAGTGTGACGTTTGGATCAATGGCGAGCAAGTGGTGAAAGGCAACTTGGCTGAATTGGCGAAAACTCACACGCAACCTGGGCTGAAGCGCAAATCCGGTTTCATCGGCCTGCAAAACCATTCCTCGCCTGTGCACTACCGTAATATTCAATTGAAGCGCATTCAATAAAGGAGGAAATGAGGACAGTTTTTCTAACAGGATTCATCTTTGTTCCAATGCTGATTCATGCCGCTGATTCCTCGAGAGAGGCTGTAGAGGCACTGCAGGATTATCTGAAAACTCCTAAGGCAAAACGTGCCCCGATCACTGAACAAGCCTTTGCCAAGGTGCACTTGACTGTAGGCTATGCGGCAAAGGCTCGCGAGCGACTGTGGACTGATCACCTGATTAGGCTACGCGGTGAGCGTGCAGCGGAAATGAAGGCTAAAGTCATTCGGCATGGCGAGTTGGCGATGAAGTTTGAGTATTTCGTGTACGGCGAAAAGCCGGAAGATGGTCGCAGCTTGTTTATCTCATTACATGGAGGAGGGAGTGGTCCGGCTCGATTAAATGATGGACAATGGGATAATCAAAAGCGTCTATACCGCCCCAAAAAAGGTATTTATCTTGCCCCGCGGGCCCCGACCAATACCTGGGATCTCTGGCATCAGGGCCACGTTGATCCCATGTTCGCGCGGCTCATCGAAAATATGGTTGCACTGCATGATGTGAATTTAAACCGGGTGTATCTGATGGGGTATTCGGCTGGAGGAGATGGGGTGTATCAAGTGGCACCACGCATGGCGGATTATTGGGCGGCTGCGGCGATGATGGCAGGGCATCCGAATGAAACCTCACCGCTAGGTTTGCGAAATCTACCGTTCGCAATTCATGTGGGCGAACGGGATAGCGGTTTTAACCGCAACAAGGTCGCCTTAAAGTGGAAAGACAAGCTATCTGCACTACAAAAGGAGGATCGGTCCGGATATATCCATTTCGTCCGAATCCATACCGGTCGTGGACACTGGATGAATCGCGAGGATGCCGTGGCGTTGGATTGGATGGCCAAGCACACACGCCAGCCATTACCAAAACGCATCGTATGGAAGCAGGACAACGTCGTGCACGATTCGTTTTATTGGCTTTCCCTGCCAGCCGGACAAGCCGCTGCGCGAATGGAAATAAAGGCCACGGTGAAAGGGCAGGTTGTTGAGCTTAGCGGTCCGGCCGGTAAACGAGTTGAGATAAACCTCAGTGATGCCTTGGTGAATTTGAAGATTCCCGTAAAGATTATGTCGAAGGGCAAGGAACTCTTCAGCGGCAAATTAAATCGTACGATTGGTAATTTGAAAACTTCGCTGGATCGGCGGCGGGATCGCAACTTTATGCTACCAACTAGGCGGGAGGTTACTCTGCCTTGAAGCACAAGGTTGCCAGCGCCATTTTCTTTTGTGTCAGCATTCTCACGTATGCCACACCGGATATAAGGACGATTAAGCCGGACTTGGAGTTGCCACCCTTGGGCGAGGGCAAACCTGTCGCAGGCAAACGCGTGAAACAAACGCACCCCCATTGGAAAGGCACACAGGTCTATCACATCGTTTATCTGCCAAAAGATTGGCAGGCAGACAAGAGGTATCCCATGATCATTGAATATGCCGGGAATGGACCATACAGGAGTCGGTTTGGTGATGTTAGTAGTGGGCATCCGGAGGGCAGCAAAATGGGCTATGGGATTTCCGGAGGAGAAGGATTCATCTGGGTTTGCCTGCCGTATTTGAACAACGCAGGTACGGCAAATGTCACCAAGTGGTGGGGCAACGCGCCAAAGTATGATGCGGGCCCCACTGTGGCCTACTGCAAAAAAGCCGTGCCGTGGATTTGTAAGGAGTATGGTGGCGACCCCAAAAGCTTCGTCCTCTGTGGCTTTTCGCGTGGGGCGGTTGCCTGTAATTATTTGGGACTCTATGATGATGATATTTCAAAGCTATGGAGGGCCTTCATTCCCTACAGTCACTATGATGGGGTCAGGCGGTGGTCTTATCCGGGATCAGACCATGAATCTGCTATAACTCGTTTGCGAAGGCTGGCTGCCCGTCCTCAGTTCATCTGCCATGAAGGTACGGGTGTCAACGGAACGCAGAAATTCTTGGTTAGCACTGGAATTGAAGGGAAATTCACTTTTCAAGCGACGGGTTTTCGTAACCACAACGATGCCTGGTTGTTGAGACCTAGCCTTGCTCGGTCAAAGTTACGTAAATGGCTTGGAAATTCCTTGGTTAAATAAGTTTCCCATAGCTTTTTGTCGTATTTGCATGTAATAAAGGGAACATGAGAATCACACTTTGTTCATCCCCCCGTCTTGTATTGACTCTGCTTGCGGTTATCGGCCTTTCGATATCCGCCGTGGCCGAGGAAGGCTGGTTAGTCGACTTTGCAAAGGCCAAGGCTCAGTCTGCCAAGGAAGGTAAACCCATACTCATGGAGTTTACCGGATCTGATTGGTGTCCTCCCTGTAAGGCTTTGCATAAGAATGT
>CBFHWX010000051.1:0-19147 GCA_965659445.1 Limisphaerales bacterium
TGGCTGCCGTTTGTCTGTCGGCTGTCTTTCGGGCATTGAAGAGTGCCGCCCAGCAGATGCCGTCATGGCGGAGAACCAGAATGGTTGACGTGCCATCAAGACCACCGGTGTGCCAGCGGTTGGATTTGCCGGTGTTGCCGACGGGGCGGATGGACCAGCCCAGCCCATAATAGGCCGCCTTTGGTTTTCCATCGCGGTTATATCCCGCGGCACCTTTCGGTCTTGCTACCATTTCGCGAATACTCTTTTCAGTTAACACCATGGACTTGGGGGAAAATTCCACGGCCGACCCAAACCGTACCAAATCCACTGCCGAGGCAATCCAAGCCCCATGTGAGTCCATGGCCTCCAAATACCATGAGCCATAAGGTCGGGGTACTCTACGGCCAATCTGTTTCCCCATTACGGCAATAGCCGTTGAGTTGCCGCGAGCGTGATATCGAACCTCACCCTTTGCTCTGTTCTTCAAAAGAGTCCTGCCGATGCGCATGGATCGAATACCCAAAGGCTTGAGCACTTCATTCCGCATGTATTCTTCATAGGTCTTGCCACTCACCTGTTCGATCGCCCTTCCAAGCAAACAATAGCCGAAATTGGAATAGGCAAACCGTGCGCCGGGCTTGAAGTCCAACTTCTGCCCCATCATGTATCGGATAATATCATCGGGCTTGGCCGGAGGATCGACGCCCAGTGTGCTGCCAATCTTTATAGGACGAAACATGGGGTCGAACGATTGGCCGCGATCCCAACCGCCGCAATGTTGCAATAGATGGCGAATGGTGATTTCATTCAAACGCGGATCTACCTTTGCTACCAAGTGAGGCTTGTGAGGCAGGAGGGAAAAAATCCGGTCTTCCAGCTTCAATTTCCCTTTTTCTGCCAGCTGCATAATCGCCACGGCTGTCAACGGCTTGGAAATACTGGCAATACGAAACAAGGAATCGGGTTGAACAGGTTGCTTTAAAATCTCGTCTGCATATCCAAAGCCACGCGCGTAAACCAATCGCCCATCCTTCGCAACGGCAAGGGTTGCTCCGGGCATTTTATTGTCGCGTACGAAATCTCGCATCAATCGGTCAAAGCAAACAAGTGCAGGAAAGCTCTTCCCGGTCTCTGGCAGTTTGTCTGCCGATTTACACGGAATGGCAAACGAAAGGGTGATTGCAATGGATAGCCAACGAATGGTCATTCCTTCTGCTACACCCGTTGACGTGGAATGACAACCCTGAGCCGCAACACTTTACGTCATCGGCGGTTAATGATAGACCTTCGCCATGAAATTCCTCCTTTCCTTCGGCTTTTTGATGGTAGGTTTTTCTGTGAGTGCAGCCTTGCCACTGCATTTGCAGAAGTTTGAAATCAAAAAACCCACGCCGGAGTGGGCAGGGGAACGCATCAAGTTGCCGCCCGGCTTCGCGCCGAAGCTGGGGTTGAAGGGGATTGAGGAAATCCTGTTCGCGCCGGGGATGTTCAAGGCGGATGAGAAGAATTTTTTCAGTTATGTGTTTCTCTTCGCACTGGAGCGGAAGCCGGAATTGACGGCGGATGTGCTGCGCAAGGAATTGCTTGCTTACTACATTGGCCTTTCCAAGAACGTCATGCGCAATCCCAAGCTGGACACGAGCAAGTTCACCATGAAGCTCGAGCCAACAAAGGAAAATGGCGTTACCCCGAAAGACTCAGTGAGCGTTAAATCCTACCAGGCGCAGGTTTACTGGCTGGAGCCCTTTGCTACCAAGAAGATGCAGACGCTGCATTTCGAGCTGCAAACCTGGAAGTACAAAGGTTCGCCGTACAATTACCTTTTTGTCAGTGCCTCCCCGCAGAAACCTGGCGCGGCAATCTGGGAAACCCTCCGAGGCATTCGCAAGGCGATTGCGGTGAAGTAGGCAGAGTAAATCGGTTGCGGACGCGATCTAAAGTGTCTAGCATATGGCCATGCAAGGGCTACGAATTCTTTTGTTGGGTTTTTCTTTTTCACTATTTACATACACTCAGGCTGCTGAGGAATTTGCCACAGGCAAGGGAAAGGTCATCGTCACGCCGATTAATCACGCCACGTTGGTGATCGAATGGGGTGGGAAGACCATTTACGTGGATCCGGTTGGCATGGCTGATTGGTATAAGGCGTTTCCCAAGCCGGATTTGGTGTTACTTACCCATGTGCACGGCGATCATTTTCGCGAGTCGGTCCTGAAGGCGGTGGTGGGGCCGAAGACACAACTTGTCACGCCGCCGGCCTTAGCGGGTGTATTGAGTGCCGGGCTTAAAGCGAAAGCAATCGCAGTTGCCAACGGTGCTAGTACCGAGGAGGTGGGCTTTAAGCTCGAGGCGGTGGCCAGCTATAATACCACGCCGCCGCGAAAGAGGTTTCATCCCAAGGGCCAAGGCAACGGCTATGTGCTCAATCTTAGTGACAAACGCATCTACGTCAGCGGCGATACTGAAGGGACACCGGAGATGCTGGCACTCAAGAACATTGATGTTGCGTTCCTATGCATGAACCTGCCCTACACGATGGACGTAGCGGCTGCGGCCAAGGCCGTGAAGAGATTCAAACCAAAGGTGGTATACCCATATCATTCGCGCGGGCAGGATACAGCAACTTTTAAGAAGCTCGTCGGTGATTCAGCTGAGGTCCGTTTACGTAACTGGTACAAATAGGGTTCTAGCGGAAGTTTTTGATTATGCGTATTCTGGACAATCTCATTTATCGTGCTGAAAAGTTTGACGAGGCAAAGATCCAATATAAATTGGGTATCATTTACCTTACGGGTGATCGGGTTGAGCCGGATTTAGATGAGGCCAAAATGTGGCTTGAGCGAGCCGCTGACCAGGGGCATGAGGAGGCAGCCGAGGCCTTGGAAGGCTTGGAGGGAAAGCCAGTAAAAGACCCGGGGTTAGAGGCCTCAAAGGTCACTCGCATCCAAGCCGAGGATTATGATCAGGGCACCCCACCCATAATGGAGTCGGAATCACGGGAGCCGCCGGTGGATTGGGGTGATGAATCATCCGGTCCACCACTCATTTCCCAATCGGAATTGAGCGGTGAAGAAATAGGGAAAAAGCTTGGAATACAGTTGAAAGAAGTGTTTGGGAAATCTTCGGATGCTGTCGTCAAAGTATTCTGGGTTGTGTTGGGGATATTGATTTTGTGCGGGCAAGGATTTTGCAACAGTTCTTCATGAAGCTCAACCTATTGCCCATTGCTACGGCGATAAAATTATATTCGAAATGGGACTGATAGCCGGTTGTGTGGATTGGTTTGTCATTGTGCAACTCAAGAACATCGATTATTCGGATACTGATCCATTTGGGATAGTTGCCTTGAGAAATCTTTAAACGAGTGGCATCCTCCGGCGCATCCAACGGGAAAAGCCCTCTATGCCTGAGCCTGAATCCAAAGATCCAAAGGAAGAATCCTCTTCTGGTGAAGACCCTGAACGGGATGTGTCTGACTCGTTGTCGGGGGAAGATGACGGAGGTTCCGGTAAAAATGTTCCTAACGAGTCAGATCAGGAGACTGAATCCAAAGATGCCAAGGAAGAATCTACCTCTACTGAAGATTCTAAACAGAAAGTGTCCAGCCTATCGTCGGAGGAAGATGCTGAAGATCTCCGCGAAAGTACTTCTGAAGGACAAAAAGATAACTCAGCCAGTCACCCCGGATTAATCCGGCATGTCGTACTGGGGGTGTTGCTGGTGGCAACGCTTGCCGGTTTATGGCAGGATCAAAAAGCGCGTCGCCAATTAGATGTGGCAGCGGAAGACCTGATGTTTCGTTTGAAAGGCATGCGGAATTTTGACGATAATGATGTGCATGCGCTTATGGGGAAGCCGGATATTTCCGATGAAGGCAGCCGTTACGCGGATTTGTATGAGGAATATATTTGGCATGGTGTGTTTAACACCTACCACATGCAATTGACCTACACGGTGAATTTCGGCCGCGCCGAGTTGGACGGAGTGCGTAGTCATTCCAAACTCAGATGGAGAGGCGACAAAAAATCCTCGACGGTGGAGGATCAAAGGCCCGAGTTGGCCCATCAATTGGCAAATCAGGATCTGGAAGAGGAAATGCGGCGGCAATTGAAGAAACCGGACGGGATCATTTCCAAGGAGGAATATCTGCTTATCGACAAAATCGATATGGCCGGCAAAGAAGTGCAGGATCTTGGTCCTATCGCGAGAATGTCAGCACTGCAAAACCTGAATCTCAACGACAACCACCTGACCGACTTGTCGCCACTGAAATCACTGACTCGAGTGGAGATTTTACGGCTCCGGCACAATAGCCTGCAGCACCTCGATTCCATCATGCACATGACACGTCTGCGGGAATTGGATGCGGGTTATAATGTCCTGACGCATACGGATGCTTTATTGCAATTGTCGCAAATAACGCGTCTCACCCTGAACGATAATCGCATTATTGATATCGCACCCCTAAGCAAGTTGCGCCGATTGGAATGGCTCGATCTGAATCGCAATCAGCTCACCGATATCTCTCTCTTGGGCGAACTTCGAAATTTACAATTGCTGCGTCTATCCGGAAACAAAATCAAAGATGTGAAGCCGTTGGCCAATTTGCAGGCCCTCGAGGTTTTGTATTTGGCAAAAAACCAGATAATCGATATTCGTGCCCTCGCAAAAATGCCTCATCTTGGGCGGCTCTATTTGGCCGATAATCAGGTGACTGATGTTGCGTCATTGGCTGAAATAAAAAATCTAGGCGCCCTTGATTTGACTGGAAATCCAGTGCCGAAAAGTGAAGTGGAGGCCCTTCGCAAGGCCCTGCCCATGTGCCAGATCGACTTCTAGCCCATTATAAAAAAAGTCCGTTCTTACAGTAGGCAAGCCCTCCTGAAACCTGCTAATATCCCGATGGTTGTCCGACTTTGATGAGTTGTTCAACCGCAACATAATAGCGCGTTGGGTAGCAGTCGCCGGGGGAGACTCTGGCGGCTGCTTTTTTCAACGTCTTATCGCGGCAAGGGCTTGGGTAGATCCGCCGCCACGAACGCCATCACAGCCATTGAGGCCACGCATTGGTTAAACTCATTTCGATCCAGTTTATCCATCGTGTCTGCATGGGTATGGTGAAACCAGAAGTAGCGCTCACGATCCACTTCCAGATGCATCACCGGCACTCCGCCTGAAATTAGTCGCAAAACGTCTGCGCCACGGCAGCCTTTCTTGATTTCTCCGGCGGCTATAGGTGCAAGCAGTCCACCAATTTGTTTGATTACCTTCATGCCCTCGCCGCTGCCAAGGAAGCCGTAGCCGGTGGGGCGAAACACGCCCGAGTCAGATTCAATCGCCAGCACATGGTTCTTCAGGTCGGCCGCGTGCCGGCGCGCATATTCCTTGGCACCGCCAAGGCCGTTTTCTTCATTGGTCCATAACACCACGCGGATGGTGCGGCGCGGTTTTAGGCCCTCCTTCATGATGAGCCGAGCCGCCTCCCATGCTGCGAGGCAGCCTCCACCATCGTCCATGGCGCCCTGGCCTACGTCCCACGAATCAATATGGCCACTCACGATGATAATCTCATTGGGTTTTTCGCTGCCGCGAATATCCGCAATCACGTTGCGCGATTTGGCCGGTGGCAAAGTGCGTGCCCCCATTTTCAGTTCAATATGGATTGGCTCCTTTCGTTCCTGCATACGAGCGAGCATCATGGCATCCTCTACCGAGAGCGCGGCGTGCGGGATACGCTTAACCTTCTCATCGTAGCTCATATTTCCGGTATGCGGAGTCTGCATGGAAAACGGCCCCACCGAGCGGATCAGGCTGGCCACCGCGCCGGCCTTGGCCGCCTCAATGGCACCCATGCGCCGCACAATCACCGTCTCGCGATACTCAGTGAATGGTAGATTGAAGAGTACAATCTTTCCCTTCGCTTGCGCAGCCTTCGCCTTGAGGTCATCAAAACTTTTTACCACCAGCACTTCTGCCGTGATACCCTTCCTTGGTGTGCCCACGCTGCCGCCCAACCCCAACATGGGTAGCGCGCGCGCACGTGGGGTGAGCAGCGTGGCTGATTCCTTGCCACGCACCCAATGTGGCACGGTAACTTCCTCGCCGTGTACATTCACAAAACCATCCTTCTTCATTTGGGCAAGGCACCAGTCGATGGCTTTTTCCAGATTGGACGAGCCACTGAAGCGCGGGCCAAACGTGTCACACATGGTCGCGAGCCGATTAAATCCAAAGGCGCTATTGGTGGCCGAATGAATGAGCTTGTTGGCGGTGGCTTGATAAGTCTTTGGAGAATCTGCCGCGTTTAAGAAGAGCGTAGCAATGCCGAGCCAGCCGGTGAGTATGCGGAACAACATGGGTTTAGTATGCCAATAATTGTTTGTCGGCGCAATGTCCTCTGTAATTATGGACATGTCGTTATTTAAATATTGCGGTGGTGAGTTTGCCGTTTGTATCAATGGCCCCTCGGTTCATGCCCAGAGTATTGAATTCCATCACCACATTGCCTTTAGCATCGAGCCCGATGATGCCACCACGGCCTTTGGCTTGCTTTAGCTTCACTTGAACCACTTCGCGCGCGGCTTCGGCCAAGGGCTTTTTCTGATATTCCATTTTGGCGGAAATATCGTGTGCCACAGCGTAGCGGATAAAAAATTCACCATGTCCGGTACAGGAGATGCCGCAGGTCTTGTTGTTGGCATAAGTGCCCGCGCCGATAATGGGTGAATCGCCAATGCGCCCGAACTGTTTGCCGGTGAGGCCGCCGGTGGAGGTGCCCGCAGCAATGTTGCCCTTGGCATCAAGCGCCACGCAGCCGACGGTGCCCAGGTATTCTTGGATGGTTTCCAGCGAGGATTGTTTCTTGTTTTTCTGTTTGGCTTTCCATTCCTGTAATTGTTTCCACCGGCGATCAGTATAAAAGTAATCTGGCTCCACGATCTGCAGACCCACATCCTTGGCAAATTTTTCCGCGCCAACGTTGGTGAGCAGAACGTGGGATGTTTTCTCCATCACCGCGCGCGCGGCGAGAATCGGGTTCTTTAGCACCGTTACTCCACCCACCGCCCCGGCCTTAAGTGAGCTTCCGTCCATGATGGAGGCATCCATCTCGTTGCGGCCAGCACTGGTAAAGACTGCGCCTTTGCCCGCGTTAAAAAGTGGTGAATCTTCCATCACGATGGTAGCCGCCTCCACGGCTTCCAGCGCGGTGCCACCTTTCTTGAGAATAGCATGACCGGCTTTTAAGGAGCGTGTGAGGGTGGCGTGGTATTGCCTTTCGCGTTCCGGAGGCAGGGTCTTCCTGTCTATTTTTCCGGCGCCGCCGTGGATCACAATGGCTATGGGTGATTTCGCTGCGGTAGTCATCACAAGGCCGAGCAGAGTGGCGAGGATTGTCTTTTGCATAATCTTTTTAAATGGTTCATTTTGGGGCTGAATTCACAAATTGATAGGTGCCATCGTTGGCAGCGGCAATGGGGCCGAGGCTTTTATCTACGGAGTTTCGGTTGTTATGAAAGCCGATGGTGTTCACGCGCACTTTGTCCTCGGCATTAAGCTCCCGTATGAGCGCCGCCACCGGAATCATTCCGGGCTGTTGCATGAAAATGCCATCGGTAAGCAGCCACACTGTATCAGGCTGCGTTTTATTAAACGCATCGCGCAGGGCCTTGCGTGGGTTGGTGTCGCCGATTGCGGGTCGTCCATTAATCCATGGTTCCGTTATGCGAAGGCTTTCTTTCGTGGCCTTTTTGATTCCTCCCAACATGGGGATCGAATCATGATTGTAATAGTAAACAAAAAATTCCTTGTCAGGTTCCATGGAGGCAATGGCGGTGGTCAGTTCGCGTTTGGCCATGGATAGGCGCCCGTCGCGCTTCATGCTGCCGGAACAATCGATGACGAACACATATCGGTTGCCTTTCCCCGACTGGATCACTTGAAAGAGCTCGCCCGGTTCCAAAGCAAATTCGTCAGTCTCAAGCTCACCGACGCAACCGAGCAAGGAGGTGGGCGCTGGACCCTTGTATATGCCGCCGGTGGATTGTCCGTGGTCGCGGGGGAGTATGCCAGTTTCGCCAAGATCCGCGTCAGTGGATAGGCGGGAGCTGCCGTCAGCCAGAACAATTTGCCCTTGGCTGCGTTGCAGGCCGGCCATGGTTTCAGGGCCGGGTTCTTCGGCGCCATTCCAACGCGCTGTACTCAGGTTGCAGGTGGAAAGATTACGGGTGGTGGCTAGCACCGTGGTGGGCCGGGCAATGTCTGCCCCATTAATCAACACGTAGCTGATGGCCTCGGCTGGTAACATGCGGCCTTGGAGAAGATTGATTTTGCTCCATTCTTCCTGTGCCTCTTCATTAGCCGGCGCCCGGCCGGGATCGCAGGGTGAGAGCAGGATAGTGGCCGTGGCCAGATCATGCACGATGTCCGGTAGGGAAAACATGGCGGCATGATCCATGTCAAAATCATCCTTGTATTTTCCGAATTCGCCGCGGGATTGAGCCGGTGTCAGCTGCCACGGCAGTCGCTCTCCATGATCATGAGCATAGGTAATAAACGCCTGACCGATCTGACCCAGTTGGGCGACGCACTTGACTCGATTCGCCTTGGCCTTGGCTTTGCCCAGGACCGGCAGCAACACTGCAGCCAGCACGCCGATGATGGCAATGACCACAAACAACTCCACTATTGTGAAACCTCCTTTCCGCATCTGGGGTTGAATGTGAGTAGAGCTGTGCACGGGTTACATCCCGAATTTTAAAGCCAAATACCCAATGTGCAAGGCCCACGTCATTGACACACCCAGCTTCCCCTGAGAAGAATTAGCCCTTATGCCCGATGAATCCCTGAAAATACTCCCGGCCACGGAGGCCGATGTGGAGCTTCTAGTTAAGTTTATCCGCGCTCTTGCTGAGTATGAAAAACTGCTCGATGAAGTGGTGGCTACTGAGGAGATTGTGCTTGAATCCCTCTTTGGCGAACAACCTTCGGCCGAAGCTTTGATTGGCGAATGGGAAGGGGAACCGGTGGCCTTTGCTATTTATTTTGAAAATTTCTCTACCTTCATGGGGCGCTCAGGCCTGTACCTGGAGGATCTCTTTGTGAAGTCGGAGTATCGGAAGCGTGGCATTGGCAAAGGGATGTTAAAGCATCTGGCAAAGATTGCCGTGGAGCGTGGCTGCCCTCGCTTCGAATGGATTGCATTGGACTGGAACGAGCCGGCTATTAAGTTTTATGAAAGGCTTGGCGCCAAGCAGCTGACCGATAAGCGGTATTTCCGCATGAGCGGCGAACCTTTGAAACGACTGGCTAGGGAACAATAGCGGGACTATTGGAGGGTGAGGCAGCTCTAATCGACCTTCTCCAGGCCGTACAACGCCTTCACTTCTGCTTTGCTCATTGCGCGATTGTAGATGCGCACGTCGTCGATGATAATGGGTTTTTTGTTTTGCATGCCGGCCTATTTCGGCAGGGAGTAGCCAAAGACGCCTGCCACCTTGTCGGCAAACGGTTTATGCTTTGCCGGCAGCACGGTTTTCCAGCGAGCCAGGTACTCTTGGGTGCTCAAGTCCGGGTTGCGTAGGCCGAAGTTCAGGAAGGCAATGGCCCCAAGCTGTGAGGGGTCCTCCTTGATAATCTGGTAAAATTGGTAGGCCGGGTATTTGTAGAGGCCATACTTGGGATATCGTTTACCCAAGCGCAGGGCCTTCTCATATTTCATAAACCAAACGACAAACTCCATGCCTTCAGGCTTTCCCTTCTCCGACCCTAAATACTTGTCTGCATAGGAGCTGTGGTGCTTGGCGTAGCCCCTCCAGTTGGGATAGGGCGGGTGGCTTGCCCAGTCCTTGGCCATCTGCTTGAGGGCCTGATAGGATACCGCCTCACAAAAGGCTTCATTGATCCAGTGGTTGGAGCCCGCACGGGGCTGTCCCTCATTGATAAGGATATGGGTAAACTCATGGGAAAACTGGTAGGCGATCTGGGCCCAACCCCAGCCATCGCCAATGCTGAGCATGATTCGCGATTCGCCTTTGGGTCCGCGCTGGTCGAGGTTCACGGGATAGCCATGATCGGCCTTCGGGATCAGGATGGGCTTAAACTGTCGCTTGGGATAATAACGTGCAATAGCCATGGCGGCCGAATTGCAGACTACTACAAAATTCTCGGGATCAGTCTTGAAGCCCTTGTGGGTGAGTCGGATATCCAGCTTGGGAATTTTGGGCGGCGGCGGATTGTTACTAGCTCCAAAAACAGGAAAGGCAAGGAGAGAACAAAGAAGGGGGGCGCAAGAGAGTTTCATTTTTTCCAATATAATCCCGATTAAAGAGCCGTGCAATAGTACGGAGCGACTTGTTGATTTCTTTCGGGATTTTGGAATAATTCCCGTGCGGCCTATTTTTTTAGGGAAACGCGTCTAAAGCTCGCCATTCAACCTTTTTCCGTTTCAAATAATTCCCATGGCCGGGTCAGACACACGAAAAACCCTGATCGCGCGGCTCCGTATAACTAACTCGGATACCCGCAGTTGGGCGGAGTTTTACGACCTCTATTGGAAGCTCGTTTACAGCGTCGCCCTCAAGGCAGGCTTATCTCCTTCCGATGCAGAGGATGTCGTCCAAGAGACGTTTCTAAAAGTATCCAAACATATCAAAAAATTCGAGTATGATCCCCACAAGGGTCGGTTCCGAAATTGGCTTTGTCTGATTACCAAGCAGCAGGTAGCCAACCATTATCGGAAGTCAAAAAAGCTACCCGAACTCCCCAGCTTCTGGAACGAAGATCCAGATAAACCGTTCACGGAAATCCCAGACCCCACCAACCAATGGGATGATATCTGGGAAGCGGAAGACCACAAACATACCATGCACTTGGCGATGACCCGACTTCAGGACAAGGTGAAGCCGAAACAATACCAAATTTTCAGGGCACACTGTATCAAGGGGATGTCTGTGGAGTCGGTTACTGAGATACTTGAAGTTAGCGCCAATGAGGTTTATCTCGCCAAAAGCCGCGTAATGCCATTATTTGAGGAAGAAGTGAGGGCTCTAACAGTCAAAGATGAGGGGTGAACAAAAGTGAACTTGATAGCAAAAGGATTTATGCCTCTTGCTGAACCACCACCATTGGAAGGAGGTGAAAGGTTTGAGTTTTTCGAAGGACCACCGATCGAAAAGGGTGGGGAGTTCATTCCTCGTGCTGAATTAATATTGGAAGCAGGTAAAATGTTTAGGTTTTTTGAGGGGCCACCAATCGAGAAAGACGGAGGGTTTGTACCTCTTGCATTTTCGGCCGATCATTAATCAAAGTTTTCACTCATGCCATTGCCCTCCTTCCAAGTGTTCAAGTTTGCGCACCTTCGGTGAAGTGAGTAGGGTTGGGGGTAATGAAACAGATTGTCCTGATCGTATTTACCCTGTTATTTGCCGATGCTCTCGAAGCGGCTCTGCCACGTGATAAGTTCCTAACCAAGGAGGGAAGGCTAACAGCCACTTTGACCCTCAAGGATGGCCAAGGCGGCTTTGCTGGATTCACCGGCTCAATCTGGACAGTCCGCCCGGATGGCTCGTGGGATCGGAAACGCTTCATCAACCGTACGATGCGTAAGGCCGATCAGCAGGGCAAATTGACTGCCAAGCAACTGCACTCATTGGCTGATGTCCTGGCCCATGCACAGGTCGATAAGCTGCCACCCAAAATGGGTAAGTTTCGTGGGGCAAACCCGCACGTGGTGACACTATCTTGGGGAAAGCATCAATGCGCGTGGACTCTGTCCCCAGGATCACCCGTTCCGAAGTATCCAGATCAGCCATTTGGTAAGTTAACCCCACAAGACAGATTTGCAGAAATCTTTAAAATCCTTCTAAAAACATTGAAAAAACCTACAAAATAGTAAAGTGCCAAGATCCTGGGCTTTCTTTTTAGACGTTTTCATTCGTTAAGTTATTGCCAAGAAGTAACAGTTCTGTTAGTAACCCTGCCCGCGGATGTCCCCTATCCGCTTAAAATGCCACCGACGGGATTCCCCACACTCCTTCTCGTCGGTGGCTTCCCTTTTTAGGAATGTTAATAACTTGTGAATAACATAGCTTAAGGAGTTGGGGGTTGACAGTTTTAGAAAATAAAGTACGTTTACGTACTAAATGCGTTTCCTATCATCCTTTGTTTTGTTTGTAGGATTGTTCTATGGAACCGGCTGCACAGCGGTGTTGGACAAATTGTCCACCAATTACTACGAGAGAAATTATTCCGTGCGAATTCCGGGGGTGGAGTTGGATCCCAAAATTCAGCCGGAGCCATCCGTGCAGAATGCGTTAATGCGACAGCATGGCGAACGGGTGCAGATGCATGAGGAGGGCGGCTGGGAAGTGCTTGGCTCCTCTGAGTTCAACACGTCCGGTTCGCCCCGGCACAATCATCTATTAAATTTGGCCCGCAAAATGGGATCCGAGTTGGTGGTGTATTCACGGGAGTTTGACCGGCGAGAACAGGAACTGGTGAACCGCCAGGATTACCGGCCTGGAGAAAGAATCTATGTGAACGGTACCATGGTGGAATTACCGGGCCGGTGGGTGAACGTGGTTGAGGTGGTTACACGCACCTACCACGATTACCGCGCCACTTTTCTCCGCACAGGGCGCGAATAATTTCCTCAAAATTCACGCGACAAACCGCTGGGGCTTGGCCACACTGCGCGCATGCGCGCAGCGTTTCTATTCAGTGTGGTCAGCCAACTCGGGTTGGCGCTTTTTCTTTTCAATAGCCACGCGCAGCAAGCAGACAACAAACCCACCCGCGGCGATGGTTTGGCGGCCAAGCTCAAGGCGATAGAACCCAAGCTCAAGGCGACCTTTGCTGGGCTGACAGAAAAGGCCGAGGGTGGTGATCCTGCGGCCCAGAAACGAGTGAGCCAATTGCTGGAGTACGGGGAGGGAGTTGATGTGGATTTAAAGTCTTCTTTTGGGTGGGCGGAAAAGTCTGCCGAGTCCGGATACGGCTTGGGGCAAATTCGTCTGGGTCGGATGTACAGGTTTGGCACTGGCATTGAACCGGATGAGAAGAAGAGCAACGATTGGTTTGCCAAGGCAGCCAAGAGTTTGCCGGCCTTGGTGGAACAAAAAAATCTCCCGGCCATGCGCGCGTTGGCCTCATTGTATTATCGCGGTTGGGGAGGATTGGAACAGGATCGTGTGGCGGCATTAAAGTTGTACCAGCAGGCTGCTGATGCCGGCGATGCGCTGTCGATGGTGGAGGTGGCCGACCAGTTGTGGGATGGCAAAGGAACACGCCGCCAACGCACCAAGGCCAAGGCGTTGTATGGAAAGGCACTACCGCTGCTGATGGATTTGGGCGAAGCAGGTAGCCTTGAGGCGCAGTTTATTGCTGGAAACCTCTTGGCTGACATTCGCATGGGCGAGCGGGATTTTGAGGAATCCATCAAGTGGCAACATCCTGGAGCGGATGCCGGCTATCCGGCTGCTCAGTTTCTCATTGGCGCACGCCACCAGAAGGGTCATGGCTTGCCGCAAAACGATGCCATTGCCATGGGTTGGTACAATAAGGCTGCGGAGCAGGGGCATCCCGGAGCCATCAACAATGTAGGATGGATGCATGGTAACGGTCGGGCTGGAGGTGGAATGAATGGCGCCAAGGCCTCGGCGATGTATTTGCGTGCGGCAGAACGCGGCAATTCAGTTTCGCAAAATAACATTGCCATGCGCCTCTTTAGTGGAGCGGACATCGCGCAGGACAAGGAGAAGGCATTCCAGTGGCATAAGCGATCAGCGGAAAATGATTATGGCCGCGGTCAGTATTACTTGGCAATGCGCTACGACACGGGCGAGGGGACCGACCCGGATCTTGAAAAGGCGGTGTACTGGTACAAACGTGCTGGTGATAATGACGAGATCAATTCTCAGGCAAAGCTGGCGCAGATGTATAGGGATGGCCGCGGCGTAAAGCGGGACTTGGGCGAGGCTCTCAACTGGTTGGCGCGTGTTACGGAGTTTGATCGAGATAGAGCGAACCCTTTCGTGGCCTCTGAACAAATCAAGGCCCGTACGGCAGCGCAGGGTTATGTGAATTTGAAAAAGTATATTAGTGAAGGCTGGCCGATATCACCCCGGGATTTGAATGTGGTGCAAGCGGAGGCTGAAAAAGGCAATGCCAATGCCCAATACGAACTGGCTGCCTTGAATGCCGGCGGATTGGGAGGATCGGCGCAGAGTACCAAGGCCGCCTATCAATGGGCCGCCAAGGCTGCGACGCAGGGTCATGCCGGGGCGCAGTATTATTTAGGTATTTGCCACGAAGAAGGTCGCAGCGTTTCACGTAGTTTGGCCAAGGCAAAAGAATGGTATCAAAAGGCAGCGGCCCAAGAACATGCCGGGGCGCAGAACAATCTGGCTGCAATATTGGAGGAAGCCGGCGCTATGGAAGAAGCCGGCCCACTTTACATGAAGGCCGCCAAGGGAGGCAGTGCAAACGGCTGCTACAATCTGGCACGCTTAATCGAGACCGGAGCCGGTGGGCTGGGTGAGGCGGATCCGAAGGCGGCTTTTGAAGAATTTGCGAAGTCAGCCCGTATGAGCCATGGGCCGGCTCAAAATAATCTCGGTCTCATGTACCAAACGGGTATGGGAGTGGAGGTGAATTTGGAGGAGTCGGTGCGCTGGTATCAGCACGCAGCAAATCAGGGTAATTTGGATTCACAATTCAATCTTGGTCTGATGAGACTCAAAGGGGAAGGAGGGTTGAAGGCGGACAAGGTGAAAGCCTTTGTATTGTGGGGCCGCGCCGCAATGAAGGGTCATCCGCAGGCTACGGAAAATCTGGCCGCGTTGGCGAATGAATTGACTGAGGAGGAAAAGAATCAGGGACGTACCGAAGTCAGTGAATGGACGCAAAACAAGAAAGTGTTGCAGTATTTTGTCGTTCGCGAAGGAGACTAATTATTATGCAAAAGAAATGGATTGTGGGAGTTGCGATCGCGCTGGTATGTCTTGGATGTAGTGTGCCGGGGTTGGGCCAGATTGAAATGAATTCGCCTTTTTTGAATAGAAAAACTGCTCCAGTAAAGACGGGGCTATCTCCAAAGCCGAAAGTTTCCATCGAACTGGAAACGCGAAGTGATGGTCTTACCTATCGCAAAGGAGATTCAGTGACTTACACCGGGCAAATGATCATGACCAATTCTGGTACGAATGAAAAATGGGTCTCCCATTTTAAGAATGGGGTGCGCGACGGACAATTCGCCGTATTTTATGCCAATGGAAAACGCAAGGCCAACGCGATTTTTAACATGGGCAAACTTGTCGAGGGAATAACTTGGAAACCGAATGGGACGGAAGGGAGCCGGATTGAGAATGGTACGGGAACGTTTCTGATGTTTCATCCCGATGGTAGCAAGGCGCGCGAGTCAGTTTACGAGAACGGCGTCCGAATCCGCCGCACAAATTTTCCGGCGGAAGACTCCAGCAACGGCGAATAAAATCTCCGCACGAATTGCGTCGGGCGGAGGGTTGAGTTTAGCTGTAGAGCAATTTCTTCCAGTCTTTGCCAGCGGCCTTTGAGATGCGAGCTAGTTCCTTGGCGCGTTGTTTCAAGAGCCGGTTAATCTCGCGCTGCGCTAGGGTCCAGTTGATCCGCTTCAGGTTACGCCTGAATGCGTCCTTTTTATTTTCACGGAAGAACTTCGGGCCACCAGAATAGCCCACCTTGTGGAAACGGTGGATCGAGATTTTCTCTAGCAACGTATACTGGTGGCGGGGTCGGCCACGGGAATTGGTCGGGAATGTTGTGAACGGCGTATCGTGGTGATTCTCCAGCCAATCGCTGAAGGCATCCACCAACTCCTGCTGGCTGCAGTACCAGTTGATCTGGAACATGTGGAGCGTACTTCCGTTGCCCATAGTCAGGGCATCACCCTTTCCGGTTTTGTGCGTGGCCCCACTACTGGAGGTCACAGTGGCGCTCGGGAGGTCGGTGTAGTTTTTGGACTTGGCGGCTTGAGTCAGCCACTTCTTATTCTTTGGGTCCTTACCGAAGGGTCCTTTGCCGCTGCCCAGTTCGCGATCTAGTTCCCACTGGAAAATGCGGCTGAGGGCTGACTTGGGTAGTTTTGTGTATGCCGAAAAGTTCCAATCATCCTTGGTTAAGGTCTTTTCAGACCAGTCCTTCAGATCTAATTTCATTTTGATGAGTTGTTTTGATATTTTTGTTGCGTTGAGTTGGTATCCCTCCCCATTTCTAGTGGTGAGGGAGGTGCAAAATAGGAGCATATAAATGTATGTCAAGAACACTTCCCAAATGCATATTTTCAAAATCCACCCGCTTTATTTAAGTACAAGACGCAGAAAATAATTTTATGGTTCATATTCATATTCAATTCGAATAGCCTCGCTCCTCGAATATCTAATGCTGAGAAGATTAGTCAACATAGTCATCTTTTTGTCGGTTGCGTGTATGTTGGGAGCGGCTGAATCTTCTGCCGGCACCAAGTTGATGGATTTGGGCTTGGATACACTCAAGGGTTTCGGTTCTTTAATCACCAAGACCATTTTTAGTTTTTTTATATGGTCTATTTTGGGCCTTATTTTGGGAACTGTTGGTGGAGTATTTCTTTGGCGATGGCTGCGGGACAAGGGCTGGCTGGATGTGCCGTGGGGTTGGTACAAATATGTACGCTGGATTTGGCCGGTCTTGGTTGTTGGGTCTCTTTCATTGGGAATGAGCTGCAGTATCGGGACTTGGGGTGCGGGAAATAAAATTAAAAAAGAGATTCGTAAAGGGAAGATGGTGGAAACGGCTGTCGTCAACACCTACTCAGCTATCATGGTGTGGCGAATCAAGGAGGATGGAACCGATTCTAATGGAACCTCGTTATTAGAACGTGATGTAACCGAAGCCATTGCTCAGTTGAAAAGTGCTACTGGCAAGGCCAAGGAAGTGGAAGATGAGACGCGTGAAAAACTATATGATGAAATAGACAAAAAGGTTGGTGGTTCGTGGTATCAGAAATGGTTCTTCCGAAAAATAATTAGTATATTGTGGGATCAGCAACTCAAAGATCAGATTACCGGGAGTGAGGCTGCGGAATTAGTGCGTGACACCTTGGAGACTGAAGAAAAAGGTGGAGAGGGGGCCGCCGTGAAATCGGTAATTAGTAAGATCATGGCTGGTGTTTACAAGGCCTTTGATGAGTCGGTCAATTCGGTTGTTTACCCTACTGTTTTTACCGCCATGGGGTTTGCCGTGGGTGTGCCATTGCTTCCCTTGTGCGTTTTCTGGTTAATCCGCTGGCTGTGTCTACGGAAGACGACTTCCTCCGAGTCTGTTTGATTCCAACGATACCCCGCTGCCATTTTAAGGTAATCTGTTCGATTTCATTTCTCTCAATTGAGCGCTTGCGCGTGCGTTATCGTGCAGCCACACTCCCGCCACATCTATTACGTATAAATGAATATTCATCGAGTTGCTCGAAAGGGGTTGCTACTACTGGCGACAGTGGGGTTGGCTGGGAATGTATCCGCGGCAGATGCTGAGCTCATTGCCAAGGGCAGGGATCTTTTCCAGACCAAGATTTGTTTTACCTGCCATGAAGTTACCGGCGGACCGCCGGCACTGGCGGGGGTGGCGATGAAGGCGCCCAAGTTCGAGGGTAATTTCTGGGGTAAGGAACGCACCGTTACTCTCGGCTTTGGGGGCAAAGAAGCCAAGGCCATTTTTGACGAAGCCTACTTCATTGAGTCCATTCGCAAACCCATCGATAAGGTGTTGAAGAGTGCTGCAGCCCCCATGCCGCCTCCTCCAGCCGTGAACGATGAGGAAATGAAGGCACTGATGGCTTATGTGAAATCACTTAGTGATGGTACTGCGCCGGACGCAGGAGCCGGCGGTATCGTGGCCAAGGGTGCTCTCCAGAAATTCAGGTACCGTGTATACAATGGTTCATGGGACAAGCTCCCCGATTTTGAAAAGCTAAAACCGGTTAAGACCGGCGAGGCCAAGAGTGGTATTGCCGACACGAACTTCTCTAAGAAGCGTGACAATTTTGGCCTCGTAATCGAGGGTGAACTTGAGATCAAAAAGAAGGGCAAGTATACCTTCAACCTTGGTTCGGACGACGGCTCGAGATTGCTCGTGAACGGCAAAGTAGTCGTCAACAATGATGGAGTGCATGGGGTAGTCAACAAATCCGGTTCAGAAAATCTGGATGAGGGCATCGCGCTCGTTCGCATCGAGTTTTTTGAGAAGGGCGGCGGCGAGCATTTGTCGCTTAATATGTCCGGGCCCGGTATCAAGAAACTGCAATTGGCCCGAAACACTGCTCCGCAAGGTGGCGGAAAGAAGCCGGCGATTGCCACCGGTAACCCCATTGAGCCGGAGAATAATGAGGCGGTGATGTATCGCAACTTTATTCAAGGGGCGAGTCCTCGTGGCATTGGTGTAGGCTATCCTGAGAAGGTTAATATTTGCTTTGACGCTAATGCGTTAAACATCGTCATGACTTGGCACGGAGCGTTTATGGACGGGGCCAAGCATTGGAATGGGCGCGGGCAGGGCTTTCAGCCGCCGCTCGGCCATTATCTGGTTAGCCTCAAGCGCGCGCAGGCCATCGCACAACTGCCCGATGCCATGGCTCCCTGGCCAGAACTCAAGACCGGTAATAATGATGATGATCGCGCCAAGGGGTTGCGTTTCCGTGGATATAAGTTGGTGGAAGGGCGTCGTCCAGTGTTTAGCTATACGGCTGGAAACACCGTAATTGAGGACTATGTTATCCCACAAGGCGGGCCTCTACCTTCTTTCACACGCCAACTCACACTCACGGGAAGCGGGAAGTACTACTACCTCGCCGGGGCGGATGGATTGATTGAGAAACGCGGTGACAGCTGGAAAATTGGCAAGAATCTGAAAGTCACGCTTGATACGCCGGATAAACCGATTCTGCGTGATGGCGCAAATGGCAAGGAATTGCTCGTGCCCGTGGAGGTAAAAGGCAAGGCGATCATACGGGCCAAATACGAATGGGACCTGAACTAAACTTTAATTGAAGGAGAATTTGATGATAAAAACTACGACTCTACTCGCCGGTTTGATTATGGCCAACCTGTCTCTACAGGCAGCCACTCCAAAACAGGACGACTACTACAAGTTTACGCGAATA
>CBFHWX010000052.1:0-19018 GCA_965659445.1 Limisphaerales bacterium
GTATCGCTGGGCTTTGCATTGCCTGCGTAATTGTTTTGGAGTAAACGATGATCTCGCGCTTGTGGACGTCTTTAAGTGTATATTGCTCCCCGTCACTGGGCTTGAATGCCACCTCAAAGAGCAGGCGATCCGGCGGCTTGGGGTTGGTGTCTTCCCAATCGGCTAGCCAGCCATTAATTTCTGGATCTATGTCATTATCCCAGAAAAGTATACCATATTGTGCAAGGTTTGAGCCCAACACCCAGCGCCTGGGTTCCTCCTCCATCAGTTCGGCATCCAACTGCTGCAGAACGGGGGTTTGATACATTACCAGCACTCGTTCCCCGATCTTCATCTCATCATCCTCCACTACGAATTCAATACGGCGTAGATTTTGCCCATTAAATTCCTTGCTCCCCATAAAATCAGGGGGCACACGCGAGACGAAACTAATGGAAGGATGGTCAAAATCTAGCGTATCGGCCACAAAGGCATAGTGTTGCTTATCTGGGTCCTTTGACTCGTAATACACTATGCCGCTCAAGGCATCTTGAATCGTCTTGAGCACAATGCGCTCACGTTGAACCTGCTCCGCCGCATCCTCGCTGACTGCTGTCGCCCGCAGGACTGAATGGAACGTTTGGTAAACCATCACCAAGACCATCGACAGGATGCCCATGGCCACGATGGCTTCCACCAAGGTAAATGCTGATTGTTTTTTTCTCATCTTATTCTTAATCTCATTGGGCGGATCCCTCCGCCTCGGCTAAATCAGACCGGAATAATAGAAAATTTAGCGTAAATTCCGATTCCATGCCATCCTTATTTTCCTCAAACACCGTGATGGTTGCGCGGTATAACCCGTTGGTTTCGTCAATCGGTTCCAGGTAGCGCTCCCACCGTGCGTCCGGGTACAAGGCTAAACTGCCGCCATTATTACCACCGAAATCTTCATCATCCGGAGAGGTCAGCCCAATCTCCAAAAACCCATTCGGTATTGGAAGCTCCTGCAGGGTCTTACCGGCCAATGTCCCCAAATCCGGCCGATGCATTTGCATGCTCCGAACCAGTTCCATGCTCTGTTTCACCATGTTTAGAATTGCAAAAATGGCGATCACAAAAATGAGCACGGCGATGAGCACTTCAGCCAGGGTAAAACCAGCTTGCTTTCCCCCGGATCGACGCGGTTTCATCATAGATCATCCTCATTGACCACCCTGGCCCGTCCAGTCACCGGATCAAGGGTCAGGAGGTAAGCGTCGTCATCGTCCGCAACACGCAATGTGAGGGTCTCCGAAGTACCATCAGGATAAAATCGAATCCGGATTTCATCCAATGTAAATGCATCCGTCTCGGGTTCAATAATCTCCAGGTCCACCTGGAGGGTGGCTTGATCGATAAGTTGGGTCTCTTCGGCTTCCTTGATCATCAAACCGGTTATAGGATCTGGCGCATTGATCACTCTCGCCGCAGTTTCCACCTTCACGATCTCTTCCGTCTCATTTAGCACCACATCCATTGCTTGTTGCTTTACGATTGCTTTTTCACGGGCCAAACTACACAGGGATACCACGTCACCAATCCCTTGTTCCAACGGTGCCTTATTGATGATTCTTTTAAATGCTGGGATGCTGAGGGCGAATACCAATCCCAACACGGCCACCACCACCAATATCTCAACCAATGTAAATGCCCGTTTCATTGCCCTTGTCCAATGACAGAAGTCATCTTGAACATTGCCTGCAGGACTCCCACCAGCATGAAGCCTATGACGATGGCGATGGATATAATAAGAGCCGGCTCAATCAGGGTTGTTACTGTGCGCAGGCTGACGGTGAGTTCATTATCATAGGTTTCCGCAATGTTATTGAGTGCCGCCGGCACATCACCGGTCTGCTCACCTATATGCACCAAGTCCACCAACAATTTGGGGAACACCCCACCACGCGCAAGTGGCTGAGCCAGAGTTTTGCCATCAGTCACCCCCTCACGGGTTTTGGCAATGGCTTGTTGGATAACAACATTTTGCACAACGCTCTCTGTGATTTTAAGCGCGGTCAGAACCGGCACACCGTTCTGCAATAAAGCACCCAGCGTACGGGAAAATTGGCCGAACAAATTTGGTCTCACAATGCGGCTAATTAGAGGCGCCTCAAGCACCCATCTGTCAAATCGCTCCCTTCCCCCGGGCGATGAGAGGTAGCTTTTTAGTAAAAAAACAAACAGGCCTCCCAACATTAAAATCAACCACCACCATTTGGCAAAGAACTCACTCAACTGCTTTAGAATCTCCGTGCTCAACGGCAAGTCAACCCCCTGCATGTCATCAAACATACCCATAAACTTCGGCAGGATATAACTCATGAAAACAAAAATCAGCACAAGGCCAAGCCCCATGACAAGCGCTGGATACACAAGGGCCGAGACGACTTTCTGACGCAATTCTGCAAACCGCTCATAGTGATCTGCCAAACGCTTAAGCACCTCCACCAAGGATCCGCTGGACTCTCCGGCCTTCACCATGTTGAGGTACATATCTGGAAAAATATCTGTGAATTTCCCCATCGATGCAGATAAGTTCCGGCCTTCCTTTACATCTGCCAATAAACTTGAGCACACCGACTTAGGAATCCCTTCGCTGTCCATGCTCTTCATGCTGCTGAGAGCCCCGGTAAGCGGCATACCCGCCTTAAGCAGATTTGCCAGTTGCCGCGTGAAATTCGCCAGATCCTGTAGCTTAGGTTTCTTCTTTCTCCGACCAAACCGCCGGACCTGAGGTTCTTCAATTCCTGAAGAAACCCTATCGGAATCCTGAGCTGAATCACCTTCGCCTGAAACACTGATTGGCGTGAGTCCCTGGCTCATCAACTCCGAAACAGCCACATTTCGGTCCGGAGAATTGATGGTGCCTGAAGTTTGGCCTCCGGACGCATCGCGCGCTGTGTAATTAAAAACTGCCATTATTCAGTTAATCTCGCAGGATTGAGGTTGCCACGCCGGTAACCCTTAGAGTCAGTTTGCACTTGGACGTACCCGATCGCCTTTAGAGACGCATAAATACGGGCCAACGTTTCAGATTCCTGCAATCGATCCAATTCACTAGGCGTCACCTCAATGCGCGCCAGCGGGCCGGTCGCGTGATGGCGAACCCGGACATCACGAAACCCAAGATCACGCAGCACCCCCTCAGCCTCTTCAACCATACCAACTTTTTCCCGCGTCACTTCCTCTCCATAGGGAATCCGCGAACTGAGGCAGGGCATTTGCGGCTTGTCGGCCGTGGGCAGGCCAAGGTGAACCGAAATCTCTCGGATATCGTCCTTGGACAACCCCGCTTCCTTCAGGGGCGCACGCACTTCAAATTCCTCCGCCGCCATCGAACCTGGCCGCCAATCTCCGATGTCACTGGCATTTTCGCCATAGGCAATCACCCGCATTTTTCGTTCGCTGGCCAAAGGCTCGAGGTGCGTGAATAGCTCGTGCTTGCAATAGTAACAGCGGTTCACAGGGTTGCTGGTATAATCCTCATTGGTAAACTCTGAGGTGCGCAGGATTTCCAAGGGGAATCCAAACCCGGTAGCGATGTCCTTGGCTTCCTCGAGTTCCCGACGTGGCAGACTCGGTGAATCAGCTATGGCAGCCAGCATGTTTCCCCCCAACTCATCATGCGCTACTTTTGCGAGCAACACCGAGTCCACACCGCCAGAATAGGCCACCAGGCAGGAACCATACTCACGCAAAACCGCGCGCAATGAATTAAGTTTAGCCAAGCTTAAATACAAGAATGCCACCCCCCTCTCAATGTTGCAATACTAGTGAAACCCACCGTTTTGTCGAGGCGAAGATGCTCACTCCAAAGGCATGCCACAAACCCGCAACAGCGTCTCGTGCACGGTAAGGTCATGCTCAAAGCTCCATGCCAGATTCTTCTCTCCGCGAATCACCTTCGCCAAGTCGGCAAACTCCGCCGCATAGCTGCGCCCACCCTTAAGTTGCACCATTTGGGTGCCCTTTTGAAACTTGCCACGCGCGCGGTCTAGGTTCAGCAAAATCTTCCCAGATTCCAGCGGCTGAATTTCCATCCCTCCTTGCGTTCCTGCAACTTGGAATCGCCGCCGTGGGCCGCCAAACGGGTCATTGTGATTGCATCGAAGACATGCCGTCGCCTTCGGATACTGTAACACCGCCAGTTGATTATCGGCAAACACGTCTCCTTGTGCCGCACGCGTACGACTGTTGAAACCGAACACCTTTTGCGGCTTGCCTAAAATAAAAATCGCCGAGTCAAGAATGTGGCAGGCAAGCTCGAAAAATCCGCCACCCGAAAATTCGTTAAGCTGCCGCCGCATATCTGCCCCTGCCAGCTTGCCCATCATGGCGTCAATTTCCATGATTTCACCAAACCACCCTTCACCCACTGCGTGGAACATGAACTGAAACGAGGGATTGTACCGGAGCATGTAACCCATCTGAATGTTCAACTTCCTGCGTTTAGCATCTGCCACAAGCCTCTGAAAAGCGGGCAGCGAAGATCCGGCTGGCTTATCCAGATGAATATGCCGACCAGTGCCCACCACGCGGGCCGCCGTAGGCACCAGATCACGCACACGTGTCTCGATGGCCACCACCTGCAAATCCTTAGTGTTAAGCAATTCCTCCTCACTAATGAACTCCACTCCCCGAACATTTCTGCGCCGGGCCGCGTCCGGCTCCACCACACCAATGAATTCGTACTCCTCAGCCAAAGAGCGAATTGCCGCCAGCTTGCCGCGCGCGTGCGGATGCGCCAAACCAATCTGACCAATCTTGATTTTATCAGGCTGAACTGCCTTGGATATCGACGGCACACAAAGAGCAGCAGTCAAACCGCTAACGAATTTGCGACGCCTCATGATGTGCCGAGTAAATTTTGAGCTGCGATTTTGAGGTGTCAGTTGTCTTTACTAGGCCTACCCTGACCGGGACCGGATGGCCGTTTGCTGACACTTTCACCATCTCGTTTACCTCGGTCTCCCGATCCACGTTGCGGTCTCTGGCTCTCGATCTCCTTGTATTTCTCCAATTGTTCCGAAGTCAGGAATTTTTTTACATCCTCTTTAAATCCAGCGCGCATTTCCGCAATTTTGGCTGCCATTTTCTCGCGAGGAATGCCGCTGGTAAATAGTTCACGCATCTTATCCCTCTGCTTTGTCGAGGCAGCAGTCCACTTGGTTTTTTGATCATCGGTTAGATTTAACTCTTCAGGGGGGCCTGAGGAACGACCAAACCCTCCGCTTTTACGATTACCTGCCTTGCCTAATCCCTGTGCGGGGCCTCGACCGGAACCACTCGATGAGCCCCTCACCGGACCCGGTTGCGACATGGCTGGCACATTGGAGTTATCAACTTTCAACTCGGCCAGCTTCTCGTAGGTGCTCCCTGTAGCTTCATTAGCCAAAGCGTAACCCTTAAGACTATCCGCGCTGAAACGCAACTTGGCCGTAGTCGCCACACCTTCAGTCGGCCCATAAGCCCCCGGCTTGTCGGAAAATGGCGCTGAGAATTTGATCGTCAATTCATACGTCCTCAATCCCCCCGTCCATCGATATACCTGAGTTAGGCCATCCGGCTTGTCCAGCACCATGGGCCTTTTGCCAATGGCCTTCATAAAAGCCACTGGCTTCCAGTCATCATCCGTTCCCAAAATTGCCTCAGCTTTTTCCTGGGCCTCCTTCCAATTGCTCCTTGCAGGAAGCGACATTCCTGCAAGCACTCCAAATACAATCAGAATTCCGAGCAGGACAAAAACCCTTACTGATGAACTACTGGCGGTTGCTGCTCCCGAGGTCGTTTCATTTGCTTCCTCATTCATAATACTTACCTACAGGCTCCATCCATCACGATACTGGTGACGAATGTAACGTTCCGCGTCCGGACAATTGGCGGCTTTCATTGATTTCCAATCCCATTCCAGCTTCTTGTTTCCTACACGATGGGACACGATCCCGAGCAGCGCGCATTCACTCAAAGGCCCTGAATAACTGAAATCACTGGTGGAACGGCCACCTTCTTTGCAGGCCTTTATCCACTCGGCATGATGGCCGATTGAATCAGGGATCGTCTTGGGCGGCGCCTTGAAACCCTTGAACTGCTCAGCCGGCCACAATTCATGACGGCCATAATTGCTGATCAGCTTTCCTTTATCACCCACAAACAACACCGCCGAGTTAAATTGGCCCTTCTTCAAATTTAAGCCAGGAGGACGCTCGCCCCCTTGATACCAAGTTAATTTCACCGGTGGCATTTTCCCACGGGCCGGATAGGTGTATTCCACGCGCATCGCAACAGTCACTCTTTCCGGGCGAGCTTTCCCTACTTGGGAATGCACCGTCAAGGGATGAGATAAATCGAGCGCCCAATGCGCTAGATCGGCATAATGACACCAAAAATCTGCCAGAGTACCGCCACCAAAAAGCCAAAAATTCCGCCAGGCAAACGGCGCATACTCCTTGCGAAAAGGACGGTAGGGCAAAGGCCCCAACCACAAATCGTAATCCAACCCTTTAGGGATGGGAGCATCAGCAGCCGACAGGTTAATATTTCCGTAACTAGCAGAAGACCAAACGTGAACTTCCTTAACCACTCCGATAGCACCACCCTGAACCAGCTCAACCACACGCCGATAATTATTGCCCGCATGGATTTGGTTGCCCATCTGTGTAACTCGTTTTTGTTGCTTTGCCGTCTCGGTCAAAGCACGAACCTCCGATACAGTGTGTGCGAGTGGTTTTTCACAATAAAGATGACGCCCACTCTTCAATGAACTAACCCCCACAATGGCGTGAGTATGATCAGGAGTACTGCAGACCACCGCATCCAAATCTTTCTGCTCGAGCATTTTCCGGAAATCAGAATATGTCTTAGCCCTCGGAAACTTACCGGCAGCTCCTGCCAAGTTCCTGGCACTCACATCACACAAGGCAGCAATGTTTTCCCCTGAAACACCCTTAAGATTCCCCGCCCCTCGGCCGGCAACCCCTACCACGCCTATATTGAGTTTGTCGTTTGCTCCCAGCACCCGCCCGACGTACGGAAATCCGAGCGCGACTGTGGTGGCGGTTAGAAATTGTCGGCGTTTCATATTCATCACTTGATCTCCCGAATATAGATGTTCTTTAACCAAACCGGATTGCCGTGAGCCTGCAACTCAATCGGCCCGGAGGGGAAAATAGGTTGCTCACGATCCCAGTAATTTTCCAGGGGCGTGTTCCTGACAACCAATTGGCCGTTCAAAAAAACATGCACCCTGCTCTCAATCATGCAAATGCGGAACCGATTCCAGCTTCCAGTAAAATAATCCGCCTTCACAAGTGGATCACTGACTGAAATCTTATTGTTAAATAATCCACCGCTACCAAGTGCGGCCTTGGGATGGTCGTCCGTACGTGGATCCCAGATTTGTACTTGCGGCGTCCCTCGAAGATAAACACCACTGTCACCCTTGGGCCCGATCTTCCAATCGACGAGCAACTCATAGTTACTATAATCACGACGCCTCGTACTAAGGCTATTTCCTTTCCCGTCAAAAACCAGTTCACCATTAACCACTCGCCAATGGGCGAGCATAGTTTCATCTGCCTTGGCGTGCGACGCCAAGAGCATGTCACCTTTCAACTTGGCACGGCGGATGGGGTTATTATTCGGAGCGGCCAAAACGCCCCGCCAACCTGCAAGGGAATGACCATCGAAGAGCATATGAAAACCAGTCGATGGTTTGTTATCCAGCTCCACTCGTGGCAATTCTTTTATTCGGATGTTCTTGAAATAAACTTCATCATTATGTCCTAAAAATCCGATATGGCCGGATGCCCTTAGAATGCCCGGATGTTTCAAAAGCACGACGGGATCCTTAACTGAATTCAGATCGGCATTGATGATGGTTTTCCCGTTCACCTTCACGGAAAGTTTCCGACCAATGGCGGTCACCTCCTGCGTATTCCATTGCCCGACTGGCTTTTGTGCATCGAGCCTTTCCGGCGCAATGACATCATACACAGCCCCATGAAATTGTTCGGGCCGTAGCTTTTTTTCGTATCGAGCTTCGGCTCCGTAGTTATCCAGAATCTGCAATTCAATTCCATCAAACGACAAGCTGCCCGACTGCATGGGTGCTCGGATGGCCAGGCCGTTGTTAGCGCCTCGGGTGAGCTTAAAATCAAACCGCAGAATAAAATCACCATACTGCTTTTCGCTTAGCAGGTTTCCGCCGCCACCCTTGGCGCAGTAAATCACAGCGTTGGTGGAGGCGTTCCCCACAAGATTAGTGACAGCATAACCACCGCCTTTTGGGTTGAGCAGCGTCCAGCCCTTTAGGGATTGACCATCAAAAAGACTGGTAAAACCTTTCTCGCTGACGGGTTGTGTCATCTGGCAGCCGGTGATGAGCAGTAGACATATCAGAAAAATTTGGTACATTATCATAACCCATGAAAATCGAATCGGCTTGCCATAATCATCGTCATGCATACCCTGTTGTAACGGTTCAATCGCCCGCGTCAAAGAAGAATTCCCTAAATATATAACCCATCGCTGAATATGTTAGTGTTTACCCACCGCAATAAATCAGCCACGATCACAGCAATGAAACGACGTGCAACCATCATCCTTTCCCTGGCACTACTCACTGGCATTATTCACGCCGACCTGACTGAACAGCAAGCCGGTCGAATTGCAAAGACAGTGGGCAGGATTATCGGCCAGATTCATTATCGGCAGATTAAGGTCAACGATGATATTTCCAAGATCCATCTTAACAATTATCTCAACACGCTTGATTTTGGCCACATGATATTCATGCAGAGTGACGTGGATGAATTCAAAAAAACTTATGGCACACGTCTGGACGATGAAATCAAGTTTGGCAAAATCCGCCCGGCACAAATTATTTTCAACAGATACATCGAGCGCCTCACCGAGCGCCAAAAACTCGTCGTCGAATTGCTTAAGGAAAAAATAGATTACAGCAAGAAAGAGCGATTCAACCCTGTGCGCAACAAGCTTCCTTGGCCTAAGACGAAGTCGGAAACCGAGAACCTTTGGCGTGCACGGATCAAGTATGAGTTACTAGCCGACAGACTCACTATATCCAAGGATGGAAAGGTACCGGACGCCAAGAAGCTCAAAGAAAGTCGCGCAAAGATAGGCCGACGTTATGTCCGACTACTCAAGACCATGAAGGAGTACGGGCGGGACGATATTTTGGAGTCATACCTAAGCTCCCTTGCACGCGCTTATGACCCCCACTCTGATTATATGAGCCCGCACGAGGCGGAAAATTTTAAAATCAACAGCATCGACATGCAGCTTACCGGCATCGGTGCTGTGTTGCGCGTAGATGACGGCTACACCACCATTGTACGCATCATGCCCGGAGGCCCAGCTGGCCGCAGTAAATTAATTCATGCCAATGACAAAGTCATCGCCGTCCAAAACCCGGGAGATAAAGAACCCACCGATGTGATTGATATGAAGATCGACAAGGTGGTAACGCTAATTCGCGGCAAAAAAGGCAGCGACGTCAAGCTCACCATCATCCCCGCCGGCACCGAGGAGCGCAAAGTGATTACCATCACCCGAGATGTTGTAAAACTGGAGGACCAACTTGCCAAGGCGTACATCATTGAACACAAGCGCGACGGGAAATCTGAAAAACTGGGAGTGATCGCCCTCCCCGGCTTTTATTCCAAATGCTCCAATCATTGTCGCACCCTTATTGAGCGACTCAAAAAGGAAGGCGTGGCCGGCATAGTACTCGACCTGCGACAAAATGGGGGAGGTATTCTACAGGAGGCTATCAACCTCACCGGCTTGTTTATTGAAGAAGGTCCCGTGGTACAAGTAAAAGATTACCGGAACCGCCAACGTGTAATGGCCGATAACAACCCGCGTATCACCTACAATGGCCCCTTGATTATAGCCGTGAGCCACATGAGTGCCTCTGCATCAGAAATTGTTGCCGCAGCCCTACAAGACCATGGCCGGGCCATCGTGGTAGGCGGCAAGATGACGCACGGCAAGGGAACGGTTCAACAAATTTTACCCCTGAATCGTTCGTTCATTGCCAACCTAGATAAAGACTCCGGCCAGTTGAAATTTACGATTTCAAAATTCTACAGAATCAACGGTGCGACCACCCAACGCGATGGGGTCAAGCCGGACATCATCCTGCCTTCAGTTTTTGATTATCTGGGAATGAGTGAGGCTGAACTGCCACGTGCGCTGGAATCGGATGAAATCGAAAAGGCAAAGTATAAGTCACTCGACCGTGTGGAGGCATTTTTTACCTCCCTACGCAAGGCTTCGACCAAGCGCATCAATGGCGACCAGGATTACAAATACATCCGCGAAGATATAACTCGCGCCAAGAAACAAAAAGAGGACCGGAGCGTCTCGCTCAATGAAAGCGAACGCCGTCAGGAACGCGCCGACAATAAGACCCGCATCGAGGCCCGCAATAAGGAACGCGCCAATCGGGCCGTGCAAAGCGAAAAATACTATGAAATCGACGTAAAATTGGCCGAGGCAGGCAAGCCCCTAAAGAAACTGGATCCACCAAAGCCAAAAAAGCAAAACCCCGACCCCAACGCGATCCCGGAGGATGACTCCAACACATTTAGATTTGACCCAGAATTGCGGGAAACCCTCCAAATCCTAAGTGATTTTGTAAAGCTAAACTCCAAGCTCATCAGCCAGATCAAAAAGAATTAGCCTCAAGCGCCTGAAACAATTGCCAGATCAGACCTTCTAAAGACCTGAGGTGGAGGCTTGGCGAACGCACAACAACGGGCTGCCGTTGCTCAATTTTCTTGCGAGCTCTTCCTCCGAAACATACATTGCGCGACCTAGGCCAGTGTAGCTCAGTGGTAGAGCAGCTCATTCGTAATGAGCAGGTCGTCGGTTCAACCCCGACCACTGGCTCCATTCTCACCGTGATGAATCTACGATTATTCACTCTTCTAGGCACCATTTTAATCACCTTGATGCATGGTGCCACGCCCAAGTCTTCCGATGGCCGTATCAAGGTGGAGTTGATAGCTGAAGCTCCGAAAATCGTCACGCCGACGGGAGTTGGGGTGGATACTAAGGGACGGGTGCTTGTAATTGAAAGTCACACGCATTTTCGACCAAAAGATTACAATGGTCCCGAACGCGATCGCGTATTGATGTTCACGATCGGAGCAAAGGGCAAGGCGAAGCGAACGGTTTTTTTCGAAGGACTGTTGATGGGTATGGATGTGGCCGTGGGCAAGAACGGCTGGGTGTACCTTGCCGAGCGCAGCCGCATCCTCCGCGTCCGCGATACTAATGACAATGGCAATGCGGATAAGGTTGAGGATGTCATTGTGATGGATACCAACGGCACCTATCCGCACAACGGCTTGAGCGGCCTAAGCTTTGACACAAAAGGGAATTTGATTTTTGGGCTCGGTGAAAACCTTGGGCACGCGTACACGATGATTGGGCGTGACAAGGTGAAAATTAACGGCGCGGCAGGCATTGGAGGTGGCGTATTTCGTTGCACGGCCGACGGCAATAAGCTCGAGCAAATCGCACGAGGGTTCTGGAATCCCTTCGGCATCTGTGTCGACCCGTGGGGTCGCATCTTCGCGGTCGACAACGATCCCGGAAGCAGCCCGCCCTGCCGCCTGTTACACGTGGTGCCCGGTGGTGATTACGGTTACCAGTACCAGCACGGTCGCCGAGGCATTCACCCATTCCTCGCATGGGACGGTGAGTTGACTGGTACGTTACCAATGGTACACGGCACTGGCGAAGCCCCGTGCGAAGTCATCCATTTCAACTCACCAATGTTCCCGAATAAGTATCGCGGCGAACTGCTCTCAACCTCATGGGGCGACCATCGCATCGAGCGTTATCGATTGAAGCGGCGTGGCGCCTCTGTTACCGCCACTATGGAGCCATTGGTGCAGGGCGATGACTCGTTCCGCCCTGTTGGCATGGCGGTGGCACCTGATGGAAGCCTGTTTGTCAGCGACTGGGGCAGCAGTTCATACAATCTAAACCACAAAGGTCGACTCTGGCGGATCAGCTCCAAAACCGACGAAAAGTCTCAGCCACTGAAACCGCCACCCTACGTTACGCAGGATAGCATACGCCTGCAGAAACTCCGCGGAGCCAGTGGAAAAGAGGCCCTGCCCATACTGCTGAACAAAGCCCAACACAATGACCGTTTCGTACAATCCGCCGCATTATACGGGCTGCGTCATCATGTCGATGCGCTCCTGAAGATGAGCTTGAAGAATCTTCCCACCGGAAAACGTATTGCAGCGCTTCATGCATTAAAGGAAAGTCGCCGAGCCGAATCCATTCAACACATCCCCACCTTCCTTGCTGACCCACAACCCTCCGTGCGCTTCGAGGCAGCACGCTGGATTGCCGATCACCAGCTCAAGAAGTTCCGCCCCGCCATCGAGTCCGCCCTGCGCAAGGGGGATTATAATCACAGCCTCTTCCGTTCCTATCTCGCCTGTCTCGATGCGCTGGACGAACGCAAAAACCCCGATCGCGTCAACGAGGAGTTCACACTGCCACTGCTGAAACATCCTGATACGCCGGACAGCCTGCGCGCTCATGTACTGCGCTACCTCCCCGGTGGACACAAGGCTCTGACCCAAGGACAACTCACGACTTGGCTCAAGTCAAAAGAGCAGACACTCCAACATGAGGCAGTATGGAAGATGCGATATCTTTCTGACGACTTCACTTCTAATACAATACGCACCATTGCACGGGATGAAAAATATGACCCGCAACTTCGCCTGACCGCCGTGGCGGCAATGGGCTTGGGCGATTCACCCGACATCGAGGTGTTAATGCAAATTGCCACGGGCAAGAACGTATCATTGCGCGATGAATCATTGCGCAGTCTGATTGGCGCACATCTTGAATCGAATGATCAAGGGCGATTAACAAAACTGGCGAGCCAACACATATCTGCTGCCCCAGCGATAAAACGCATACTCGGCCAGCAATTTGTCTTAGGCCGACCGGCACCCAGCAATACAGTAGCTTGGCTAAAACGCCTCGATGCCCTGCCCGGCAAAGCCGACGCAAAAGCGGGCGAACGAATCTTCTTCAACCAAAAAATCGCGCTCTGCGGCCAGTGTCACCGTCAGGGCGGACGGGGTACACGAGTTGGCCCAGACCTGACGGTCATTAGTCGCCGCAACAGCCCTCAACGCCTGCTCGAGTCAATCCTTCAACCCAGCAAGGAGGTGGCTCCCTATATGCGACCGTGGACCATCATGATGAACGACGATTCGGTGCACACCGGCATCGCCCTCCGTCGCGGTGGCAATTCGGAGGTTTATCTTGGTCTAGACGGCATGGAGATCCGGCTCAACAAGCTGCAGATTAAGTCCAAGACCGAGGGCCGCGTCTCGCTGATGCCCGAAGGCCTAGCCCTGAGCCTCACCGACCATGAACTGCGCAATCTGCTCGCGTTCCTGATGGCACAGCGTTAGGGCACTTGCCCTTTGCCGGCAGCTATTTACACTACGGGCATGTTCTCACGCATCTTTACCTTGGGTCTGATTTTCTTCGCAGTTGGCCAGTCCACTTTTGCACTGCCGCACTGGATTTGGCACAGTGATCGTGAACCGACGGGTCGCGCGGATTTGCATCACACGTTTAATGCGCCGGCTAAGTTGAAATCCGCACAACTGCGTATAATTGCCGATTTTGCAAACGTGCAACTTTATATCAACAGCAAACCAGCAACAATTGCAGAGATGTTCGGGCCAGTTATTAAACTGAACGCCAAGCCTTGGCTGCGCACCGGAAAAAATGAAATTTCCCTGCGCTCGATCTCACTCCTTGAAAAGCCTGCCGTTGCGCTGGAACTGGTGATGATTGATGAATCCAATAAAGAAACAATCGTAACCACCTCTCCGGAATGGAGCGACGCAAAAAGCCTTGGCGATCTTGGACTAGAGAAATGGTGGAATGTCCTGACTTTAGTAATCGACGAGACTGACGACTATACCCAATGGAAACGTGCCAGCAACGCCAAGGCAGGCACCGACCCAGCATCCTTCGAGATGTTGCCCGGCTACAAGGTGGAGCTACTGCGATCTGCAGTCAAAGATGAAAATTCCTGGGTTAGTCTCGCGTTTGATGCCGATGGCCGCCTGACTGTCGCACGCGAGGACAAGGGGTTGATTCGCTTTACACTTTCGGATGACCATAAAATGATAATTAAAACGGAATCCATCAATGATGACCTGAAGGAATGCCGTGGACTGCTCTACGCGCACGGTAGCCTCTATGTGAACGCCAACAATTCCAAGGGCCTTTACCGCCTACAAGATACGAATGGCAACGGCAAGTTTGACAAAAAAGAACTCCTGCACGCCTCAGCCGGTGGAGTCGGTCACGGTCGCAATGATCTGGCGCTAGGACCGGATGGCATGATTTATGCCATCCATGGTGACTCCGTGCTTCTGCCAGAGGACATCCCAGATCGAACATCACCACTGCGAAAGAACTTCCCCCCCTTCCGCAAAGGCGAGGGGCACGTCCTACGCATGGGCCCTGACGGCTCCAGCAAGGAAATATTTTGTGCCGGCATGCGCAACCCGTACGGCATCGCATTCAATGCCGATGGCGAGGCGTTCACCTACGATGCCGATGCAGAATTTGACATGGGCACACCGTGGTATCGGCCCACGCAGGTCAAGCATCTGACCAGTGGCGCAGACTTCGGCTGGCGCGCAGTAACCGGTAGTTGGCCATCGTATTTCCCTGATCACCCAGACAACACACAGCCCACACTCAACATCGGCAAAGGCTCGCCCACCGGTGTGAAATTTGGAACCAAGAGCAATTTTCCTCCCGATTACCAAAAAGCCTTGTACATTCTCGACTGGACCTACGGTCGCATCTTGGCCGTGCACCTTCGTCCGCGCGGCTCCACCTACATGGGTGCCGCCGAGGTCTTTCTGCGCGGGCAACCGCTGAACGTCACCGATCTAGGTTTTGGGCCCGATGGCGCAATGTACTTTGTCACGGGCGGACGCAAAACCCAAAGCGCATTGTATCGCGTAACCTACACCGGGCCGCACACTGAACCCCGGCCGTTGACAAGGGCCGAATCCAACCGTGCCAAACGCTCCAAGACATTCCGGAAGGAACGAAAAAAAGCCGAATTTCATCACTGCCAAGCCAGATTTGCCTTCGCGCTGGACCACCGGGAACCGCGCATCCGACACGCATTGCGCATTGCCCTTGAGCATAACAAGCTAATTCCCAAGAAGGAAGACACTCCCAACTTTGAATATCTGGCTGCCCAAGCCAATATCGATTCAATCACAGGCAAGTCTAAGGTCACCCTGTTGGACAACTGGCCAAAGCTCCTGCCATCGGACCAACTGGCCTACCTCGATTTAATCCGACGGACGATGGAGCGCCATGAGTTGCCAACCAAGACACTTGCAGCAATTCAATCTAACCTAGAGCCCCAGTTTCCGGGGCATTCCCCGGAGGTCAATCAAGCCATAGCACCTCTCCTCATCCGACTGAACCCCACCAAGGCCGTTGAGCAAACCGTTGCGCTACTCGATGCCAGTGCGAATCAAAGGGAACGTATCTATTACCTTTACCACCTGCGAAACGCCAAGGTTGGCTGGACCCCGGCTTTGCGCCGGACGTTCTTCCGAATTCTGGGGACCTACGACACCTTCCTTGGCGGACGGGGCTTGCCGCAAGCGCTACAGAACATCAGACGCGATGCACTGGTGACTTTGACTGACGCGGAGAAAATGAAACTTACCAAGGTCATCAAACAAAAGCCTACGCTCCCTCCCCTGCCTGATCTCACCGGACGAAAAATTGTAAAACATTGGGAACTCGATGATTTCAATGGCGCACTTAACTTTGACGCCACCAAGCGTAATCTCGCCAATGGCCGCAAGATATTCTCGATCGCCATGTGCAATCGCTGCCATCGGCACGGACGAGAAGGTTACCCCATCGGCCCTGACCTTACCCATGTGGCCAGCCGATTCGGACGTCGTGATCTATTGAGTGAAATCCTTGATCCCTCCAAGACCATCGCAGAAAATTATCAGACCAGCCTGCTAGAGTTAAAGGACGGCCGCCAACTTGCGGGGCAAATAATCCCTAACCTCGACTACCGCGCCCCCAACCTGCAACTCGCCGAGAACCCGCTGCATCCGGACAAGATCACCAAGATTCCGAAGGCGGATATTACCAAGCGCAGCCAATCCAAGATCTCACTAATGCCCCCCGGTCTACTAAACCTTTTGACCCGAGAAGAAGTCCTCGATTTGCTGGCGTGGCTGCAGCCCGCCGTTAAATAAAGGCTACGGCTTCTTTTGTGTAGCGGCCATTTCCGCCTCAATTTTGGCGGATAATTCCTTGGCCTTGACCAATTGCTCAGGCGTAAATTTCTCAGCCAAAAAATCAATATTGTTTCGGGGCGCTTCATCGCCCCGCTTAATTCCAATCAACCACCAAGCATAGGCGGCGACATCGTCTTCTGGCGTGCCATCTCCATTATCATATAAAACCCCGATATAATTGGGCGACTCGATATGGCCATTATGGGCAGACTTTAAATACCACTCGAGTGCCTTTGTGTTATCCTCCGGCACCCCTTCCCCGTTGTCATACATCCAGCCCATATTAAACTGCGCCATTGGCTCCCCTTGAACGGCTGCCCTGCGATACCACATGATAGCCGCCGCATTATCTTGCGGCACACCCTCGCCATTATCGTACATTAATCCCAAGCTACACTGGGCACCAGGATTACCCTGTTCCGCTGATTTGGTAAACCACTCGACCGCCTTTGGGTAATCGCGAGGCAACGCCTCACCGTTGTAATACATGTAACCCAGATTAAACTGAGCTTGGTGTTCATTTTGAGCCGCTGCCTTACGGTACCACTTGAGGGCCTCCTGAAAATTAACCTCCACTCCGCGCCCCACGGCATAATTATCAGCCGTCTTAGTCTGGGCCTTGGCATCACCCTTTTCGGCTTTGATCTTGGTGGCTAAAAAAACAGCCTTCGGATCGTTAACTGTATTTGTAGATGGAGTAATATTAATATTCGGCAGTGAAATCTGTTGCTTTTTTTGTTCCTTAAAATCATTTGGATGATCACAAGCCAATGAAAATATAGATAACAAAATGGTAATAGAAGATACTCTCATAATTATATTACCTCATTACACGTTTCAACAGCTTGGGTCGTTTAAACCGTTTACGGAGGTTCCGGCCGGAATTCAAAACTGCGGTCACGACAGTGTCCACCTCTTTTCCAGTGAGGAAGCAAAGGTAAAATACAATCATCACTTCAGTATAGTTGAAGACCCGCATAGTCAACAGGATGGCAAGGTGGAATGCCACACCCAGACCCAGGGCAATGAGTCGAGTCCTAGAAATCCAGACGAGGACGGGGAACAGGATGAGTTCAAAAAGCAATGCTGAGGTGGTGAGCAGAGCGATCACGGCCGGATAATCGCAGAGCGTGGTAAAATCATAACGCATCCAGGATTCAGTCTGTTGCAGGACGGAGGACATGGCGGTGCCGGATTTCCATTGCGTGGCGCCGGCCTTCTGCAGGCCTGAGGATAAATAAATGGCACACAGTTGTATTTGAAAGAGGCGATAGGTCCAGGACGGGATCAAGAGGGCATCTTTTTCCGACTCACCCTTTTCCCGGGGCCGGGCCGCATCCAAGCTGAAATAATGAGCGGTGTATCCTGCCACCCCGCAGACCATGAAGAGGAAGGCCAAAATTTTTACGACCCCATCCGCGCCGTTGGCACCCCAGTGGAGAGGGGTGATCAATGAGATAGTGCAGATCCAGGAAACAACGGAGCAAGCCCGAGTCTTCAACCCCAAGCACAGGCCAAGCGAAGACAATATGGCCAACCCATAGATCAACGGGAACATTACAGGTTGGGGACTTAAATAGTAGAACAGGCTCCATTGAAGAATCGGAGGAGTGGTGCCAAGGCCTGCAGTATCATGGATTCCTTCCGGGCCGTAGTGAAACTGCAGGATCCAATATGCATCCAGATAGTAGTAAATTAGGAACATGCCCCAAACCGCCCTAAAAAACGAAAGAGGTTTTGCCGAAACTAATTCGTAAAAAAACCGGTTCATGGTCATTCTGGATCCAATTTCCAGGAAGTAATGGTCCGGCTCCGAAGGCCTGAGCCCGGATCAATCTGCCAGGAAAAACAATTTAGGACGACCTGGTGATGAGCGGGTAAATTCATGTTTTTTTTTGTATACTTCAAATAACTCTGCGCTATGTCGGTTTGCGACGATGCCGGGGCATACCTGATCATTTCAGCGAGATATAGTTCCCGAGAACCGGTGATGTTGTGATGGCTGTATGATTTATCCGGATCATTAGTGTCATAAACTGAGATCATAAATCGCTCGTTTAAATGGTTTGGATCAACGTACATGCCCCAGCCGGTTTGGTATTGTCCGGAGAGGTTCATATACCATAGGTAAAGATCGTCCAGCTTGTAGGTCAATGCCGTGTGCGGAAGATTATTGAAGAGGATTACAGAAAAATGCAGCAGCAGCAGTAGCGTGATGAGCTTCTTCTTTAAGGGGGCCGCCGGTGGGTCTGGACTGGACTTATCCTTTTTCATTCACCTAGCTGGGTGATAGTATATTTTGAGTAGCAATGTGCAATCCAAGATAAATGGCAAGGCCACTATTGCTATGCGACCTGGGTCACCACGTTTGTGGAACTAAAATTGGCTTAATGGAGCTAAAGCCCATTCCTTGGGACTTCATCCAACACTGGGCCGATGAACCGATAATCGGCCACAAGCTTTTCAATGTGGGGAGCACCATCGACCTGACCTACGGGTTCGTCTGCCCTTGAACCAATTAACTTTAGCGAAAACTACCGTGGTGGGATTCCCACTGTACTACTTTGTTGGGCAACTTGTTGTGCCGTGCCCTGTTGTGCCGTGCCCTGTTGTGCCGT
>CBFHWX010000053.1:0-18353 GCA_965659445.1 Limisphaerales bacterium
AAACGACCTTTAGTTGCACTAACCTCCCTCCAGCTGCGTCATGAAATTTTCACTCTCGTTTTTGTTCCTCCTGACCACCTTCCAGTACGGTTTTGCCGCACCTCCCAAGCCTGCCGCGCCGGTTGTCGGCCGGCTTCACGCCGGCTGGGCGATAACCAGTATCACGCCCGACCAGCCGGTTGCCTTGGCCGGCCAGTTTCACAAGCGTATTTCCGAGCGCATCGAGACACCCGTCACCGCCACTGCCCTGGCCATCGAGACGCGCGTTGGTGATCAAGCAATCGACCAAGCCATCATGGTGTCGTGTGATCTGGTGATCATTGCCGACCACATCCAGCCGCGGCTGCGCAAGCTGCTGGCGGAGCGCCTGCCCGGCTTTGACTTGAAAAAACTCTTCCTCAACGCCACCCACACGCATTCGGCACCCGTCACCCGCGCCATTGCCTGGTACGACGTCACTGAACCCGGTGTGATGAAGCCCGATGCGTACGTGGATTTCATGCTCAAGAAAATCGCTACCGCCGTGGAGACAGCCTGGAAAAACCGCAAACCTGGCGGCATCAGCTGGGGGCTGGGCCACGCGGTAGTGGGCTCCAACCGCCGCATGGTCTACCGCACCGCACAGGGGCAACCCCCCTTCGGCGGCGGCACCGCGGCTATGTACGGCCGCAACAACATCCAGGATTTCCTCAGTGTCGAGGGCTCTGAGGATACCGGCATTGAGATGCTATTTTTCTGGGATGACAAAAAGAAGCTGACCGGTTGCGTCTTGAATGTCGCCTGTCCCTCTCAGGTGCGCGAATCCTCGCGCTACATTTCCAGCGACTACTGGGGCAAGGTGCGCCAGCAAATGCAGAAGCGCCACGGGGCTGATGTATTCGTGCTGCCATGGTGCGGTGCGGCAGGCGATCAGTCGCCCCACGTGCAATACCGCAAGGGAGCCGAAGCCCGCATGCGCAAGCTGCGTGGTGACCTCGCCGCCGACCAAGTGATTGCCCAGCGCATCGTGAACACGGTGGACACCGCGCTACCCGCCGTGCGCAAGGACATCCGCACCGAGGTGCCTTTCGGCCATCATGTTGAGACGCTCAAACTACCGCGCCGTATAGTCACACGCTCCGAAAAAGAATGGGCCCAGGCAAAGGTTGACCAAGTGCTGGCCAAGCCGGTCGCAAAACGTTCCAGCGCCGAGGAATCACATCGCCGCTGGAATCAGCACGTCATTGACCGTTTCAAGGAACAACAGGCCAACCCGAAGGTTGATATGGAACTGCACGTCCTGCGCCTTGGCGACGTGGCGGTGGCAACAAACCCTTTCGAGTTATTCCTTGATTTTGGCCTGCGCATGAAGACTCAAAGCAAAGCGCAGCAGACCTTCATCGTGCAGCTCACCGGTTCAGCCGGTTGGTACCTGCCCACCATAAAGGCCGCAGCAGGCGGCGGCTATAGCGCCATAATCCAGAGTAGCCTCGTGGGCCCTGAAGGTGGCGACGTATTGGTGAACCGCACAGTGGAATTGATTAACGCAATGTGGGCGAAGTAGCCCCCTACCAGTCGTCGGTGCGAAACGGTGTTGCCGGCAATCCGGCATTGTTAATGAGATTCACCTCCGGATTATCCCCCCAAGCGTAACGCACGGCCACAGGCTTGGATACGTCCTTGCATGAAAGCTCCACCACTCCATCTTTACTAATCGAAGCTTTGGCCCAGTAAAATTGTTTGTCTAGTCCAGCAACAGCAAATCCAGCCAAGTCGCCAGCGCCCTTCATTTTCAGTCCTTTGGCGTGGTCAAAATGGATCAACACCTTGGAACCCGTCATTTCGTGAGAGGCATACATGGGTCCAGTGGCGATTGCGTCTTTCTGGTTATAGAACTCAGCCAGCGCCCATCCGGCCAAACGCCTGCCCACATCCTGCTTATTCTTGGGGTGAATATCCCGAGCTTCCCCAATGTCAATGGTGGTTGCCATACCGGTATTGGGCAACCAAAGTGTCTTGGCCATACTTTCACGTGTGTGTGCCCACACACTGACTGCATTGGGGTCATCATTGCGTTTCTTAAAATTTGGCAACTGAGCCCAAAGAAAAGGAAAATCCCCCTGTCCCCAGCGACGGCGCCAGTCATTAATCATAATGGTCAACTGATGCGCGTACAGCTTGGCTCCTTCCACTGTCTTGGAGTTGCGCTCGCCCTGATACCAAATGCCTCCTCGGATTCCATAAGGAATGAGCGGGTGAATCATCCCGTTAAATAAATTAGCTGGCTTATTTTGGTTTGCCTGAGGCTTATTCTTCCATTTGCCCAAAACCGGATCTAGCTTATCGCTTTTCTCCTGAACATTAATGCTGGTCCATGCCTCAATGGCGGTACCGCCCCAAGAGGAATGCAGGATGCCGACGGGCACGTTGAGTTTGTTGTGGAGAGTTCGACCAAAAAAATAGGCTGTACCTGAAAAGCTCTTAACTGTCTTTGGTGAGCAAACCACCCAGGAACCTTCCAGATCGCCCTGCGGCTTGAGTTGTGCGTTACGCTTGGGGATAAACATTCGAATTTGCTGATACTTCGCTGCAGCTGCTTCCTGGTCTGCATTCAGGCAACGCCCCACATTCATCGCCATATTAGACTGACCTGAGGCCACCCATACTTCTCCTACGAGCACATCTCTTACCGTTACGGTATTGCTGCCGATTACCTTGAGTTCACTGGCGACTTTGGCGTCATTAATGGCATCCAGCCGCATCATCCACTTGCCGTCCTTGCCAGCGGTGGTGCTTTTCGTTTGGCCAGCAAATTGTACAGTCACTATCTCACCCGCTTCCGCCCAGCCCCACACCGGCGCAACATTACCTCGCTGCAAAACCATGTGATCGCTGAAGATCGCGGGTAATTTAATCTCGGCATGGGCAACCAACGCCATAAAAGCCGCGAAAATAACTAAACGGTACATGAATGGAGAGAGTGTCAATTGGCCCGTAAAAGGGCAAGCCGCTAAACATCACAAACCATTGCTGCATGACGTAATGCAGCTGGTTTGTCTTTCCAGGTGGGAATAAATTCCTGAGCTACAAAGCCCTTGTAACCTGTTTTCACTATGGCACTCATCACCGCAGGATAATTGATCTCCTGGTTGTCATCGAGTTCCGCACGGCCGGGATTGCCCGCGGTGTGGTAATGGCCAATCACATCCTTGTACTGGCCAATGCGGCGAATAACATCACCATTCATAATCTGTACATGATACACATCAAAGAGAAGCTTCATGTTGGGCGAATCAACCTTACGGATTAGCTCCACGCAGTGATCGACGTCCTCCCCATAGTAACCAGGGTGCCCCTTCATTGGGTGTGAATCATCGCGAGTGTTAAGATGCTCCAACACAAGATTGATTTTTTTCTTTTCCGCATAACCAATAACTGATTTCCACAACTCCACGCAATTGCGTGCGCCCTGTTCGTCATTGGTGGCCTTTTCCCGCATGCCGGTAAATGTGATGACACTAGGGCAATGCACCTCCACTGCCAGATCAATACCTGCCTTCAATCGTTCAACACAATACTCATGGTTAGCCCTGGAAAACGGCCCTTTCTTGAAGCCATGACTGCCGACCAGCGAAATTTTCAAACCCAGCTTACGAATAGCGGGATAATCTTGTGCAGATACTCCCTCCATCGCCTCGAACCCGATAGCTTTGCAGTGCTTGGCAAGTTCCAGCGTAGGCATAGGCTTAAAGCACCAACCCATTACCGACTGCCGTATGCGCCCTTTATTGACTTTGAAATTGGGATTCAATTCAGCCCGAGGCAATTGGGCATGGGAGGTGGCTGTAGCTGCCAACCCGAGAGCACTGGTCTTGAGCGCAACGCGTCGTGTGATTTGCATGTGGTCATTGTGGCTGTCATTCTACTGGACGCAAGTAAATCAAACATTCCTATTGCACTCATTGAATAATTAGGTATGTTGGGCCCGTCTCACTAAAACAATTAACCGATTAATCGAATGAAAAAATATATCATAACAAGTTTGGCAGCTATCGTGTTTACGACTGGTTGCATGGGACCTGCAAATAACACAGAAAGAGGTGCGGGCCTTGGGGCTCTTCTCGGAGCGGGAGCGGGTGCCATTATCGGAAACCAATCCGGAGAAGCTGGCAAAGGAGCTTTAATTGGGGGAGCAGCCGGAGCACTCATTGGCGGAGCAGCCGGCAATGCCAAGGACAAAAAAACCGGTGATAAGTGACCTTCTAGCCCTTTGCTTTTGAATCACAAAGCCGCCTTATGGCGGCTTTTTTTGTATGAAGATACTGAAATTAAATCACTTCATTTCGTGGAATGTTCTTTAAGCTTGGCCTGCACATTAGGCAGCGCTTTCGAAGGCTGATAGTCACTGGGGTAGCTCGCCCAATAAACACCCTTCTCTTTCCTGTCCGGATATAAAATCCAAACCCCATGCTGACCTTTGTTAAATAGGATGTCTGTACTCATTCTCGCTTTATTGGCTTTGCTTGGCCACATTAGCCTTACTTCCTTGAGTGTCTTCGACCCTTTGAGCACCTGACTAACCTTGATCGCCCCCACGTCGTAGGTTCGATTATTGCGCTCAATGCCATCCACGATGCGGTCTATCTTGCCGACCACAACATACTCGGCCCCAGTCATACGGGTTTCCAGGGGAACAAATTTCCAACAGGCCTTTGTTTGCGGCACCGTCAACCATCCGGTCAGCACCAGGAGAAGAATCAAAATTTTCTTCATACACCGGTGGACGTGGTGCAATCAAAAACACTCCGCTATTTTAGTATCTTCAGCTTCAAATTCTTAACAGTCCCTTCAAATTTCTTATCAGCCGGATACCCACCCACCGCACCGTTCAAATCCATCCCGACTTCCAAACCATCAAGCGGCATATCAAGCATCGGACCCGGAGTCTTCCCTTCGGCCACGACCTTGTCATCCACTTTTAATGTCACAGTGCCGTTCGTTTGCAATTGAGCAAATACTTTCACTGCCGATTTAGGAAAATCCTTATCCACCTCCAGCGAAGTGAGCTTGCCGCCGTGCCGTGTTACAAATCGCAGCTTGCCTTCCCACACGTACAATGCCCATCCATGATTGGTGCCGCCTTGTGCGATGATAACCCCATCGTGACCCTTCGTCTCCACGGTGGCCGTCACCATGAAGGCCCTCTTGTGCACCATCGGCGCCTCTGATTGTGGCAATTGATCACCCTGCTTGAGGGTGAAGTTTTTCTTCTTCGAAAACTTTGTTTTCTTCTTCCCCCCCCACGGCCACGGCTTGGCCAATGCCTTGAGTGCCCACTTCTCCCATCGCGCGGCCATTTCACTCATGCGCGCTGATTCTTTCTCAGCGAGATTGTTGAGTTCCGTGCGATCAGCCTCAATGTCGTACAACTCCCAAGCGCCATTTGCGCCCTTGGCCACGAGCTTCCATTTGCCCTCGCGCATCGCACGGTTGCCCTCATGCTCCCAGAAGATCGGAGTCTCGCGGCCGATGTCATTGCCGTTAAAGGCTGCCGCCAATGAAGTGCCCTGTATTGGCACGATCGCCGTGTCGCCCGCTTTGGCCGGATACTTTGCCTGACCCAGATCCACACAGGTCGCCATGAGATCAATCAGGTGCCCAGGTTGATTTTCCAGCTTACCATGCCGCCTCGCGTCAATACCCTTGGGCCAGTGCGCAATGAGCGGTGAGCTGATGCCACCCTCGTGTACCCAATGCTTGTACTCACGGAAGGGCGTGTTACTGGCATTGGCCCACGAGAGGCCATAACCGTGGTAGGTATCGGAGGCCCCGGTCATGACTTCAGAGCCCTGCTTCACTACACGGCCATCACGCGTGCGGCGCGGGATCATGTCAAACTGCAGATCGCCCTTGCCCATGGGCTTAAGCTTATCTGGATCCTTATCACGATACTGGATGCCGTTGCGGCGGCCCATGCCCTCGGCACAACCGCCGTTGTCGGCGAGGAACAGGACTAACGTGTTATCGTACTGACCAGTTTCCTTGAGGGCACTCACCACGCGGCCCATGCCCTGATCGAGGTTGTCCACCATTGCCGCATATGTTTCCATAAGGCGAATTTCCCATTCCTTGTTTTTGGCATTCTCCCATGCCGGGGCCCTGCCATCGCGCGGCGTTATTTTCCATTTTGGATCGATGAGCCCCATCTTCTGCTGACGCGCATACCGAGCCTTACGCATGGCATCCCAGCCGGCTTCGTATTTGCCTTTGTATTTTGCAATATCCTTTTCCTTCGCGTGCATTGGCCAGTGCGGCGCGGTATAGGCCACATAAATAAAGAAAGGGTCCTCGCCCTTGTGCTCCTTAATGTAACGCACGGCATGGTCGCTGATGGCATCGGTGTAATAATATTCATCCGGCTGGTATTGCTTATCCGTAAGTGGCGAGACCTGTGTGTTTTCACGCGTTAGAGAATTGGGATCAAAGAAACTGCCTGCACCATGGATTGTCCCATAGAAACGGTCAAAGCCGCGTTGACGAGGCCAATTGTATTTTGGTCCATTAGGACGAACGTGAGGGGTTACGTGCCATTTTCCAGCCATGTAAGTGGAATACCCAGCGCTCTTCATGACCTCGGCAATAGTGCGAACGTTTTTTCCGAGATCACCTTTGTACCCAGGCTGATTTTGGTTGCTCATCATCCAGCCTATGCCTGCCTGATGGGCATACACTCCGGTGAGCAAGGTCGCACGCGTTGGGCAGCAGCGGCCGGTGTTATAGAATTGGGTAAACCGGACACCTTTACTGGCAAGACCATCGAGATTAGGCGTCTTGATCTCACTACCGTAACAGCCAATATCGCTCCAGCCCATGTCATCGGCCATAGCGATGATGATATTGGGGCGTTCGTCCACGGCTTGAGTGGAGATAAACATTGCCACGGTTAGAAATGATATATGTAATCCAATTCTCATTTTTCTGAACTCTGCCGCATTGGACAAATCAGAGCAAGCCGCATTGGGCTGGCCAAAAGGACCAAGCGCAGGTATATTCTCACCGAACCATGAAGGTACGCATTGAATATTGCGCGGCTTGAAACTATGAGCCGCAGGCCGTCAGTTTGGCGGAACGATTGCTGAAGCTGAAGCAGCGTATTGCCTCATTAGAGCTGATACCAAGCGATGGAGGCGTGTTTGAGATCACAGCAAATGATAAGCTGGTATATTCCAAGCGGTCCACCGGAGAATTTCCGGAACCTGACGCAGTACTACAGGCCATCCGCGGACTGTAACAGGCAGACTTTTGTCTTCCTGCCCGTAAACCACGGGCAAAACAAAAAACGGAGAGTTGAGGGTGCCTGGTGGCCCCCGCGGTCTTCAAAACCGTTGTCGGTCCGTGAACGGGCCGAGGTAGGTTCGATTCCTACCCTCTCCGCCAATTTTTCTTTCTATGATGAGTGACCCCGTACGCTTAACCCAATACAGCCATGGTGCCGGCTGTGGCTGCAAAATCTCACCAAAGGTGCTGGACGAAATTCTGAGCGTGGCCGGCAAGGCCACCCCCAGCGCGCAACTGCTAGTAGGCAATGACTCCAAGGACGATGCTGCCGTGTTCGATCTGGGCAATGGCCAAGCCGTCATCAGCACCACTGACTTTTTCATGCCGATTGTTGATGACCCATTTGACTTTGGTCAAATCGCCTCGGTCAACGCCATTAGCGACATTTACGCCATGGGAGGCACCCCGCTCATGGCCATTGCTGTCTTGGGCTGGCCGATTGAAAAACTACCACCCCAAGTAGCTGGACGGGTGCTTGAGGGCAGCCGCGCCGCATGCGATCGTGCCAACATCCCGCTAGCCGGCGGGCACAGCATAGATGCACCCGAGCCGATATTTGGATTGGCTGTCACGGGTCAAGTTGCCGTGAATGATTTAAAACGCAATGACGGTGCAGAAGTTGGCTGTGAATTGTTTTTAACCAAACCACTAGGTCTGGGCCTGATAACCACAGCTCAAAAACGTGGTATCGCCGAAGACTCTGACGTGCAACGAGCTATCGACCAAATGACCACGCTCAACCAAATCGGCAGCCAACTCAGCAAATTGCCCGGTGTAAAGGCAATGACCGACGTGACCGGCTTTGGTCTACTTGGCCACCTCACTGAAATGTGCGAAGGCAGTGGCGTGAGCGCGACGCTCAACAGCACCAAAGTGCCGCGCCTACCCAATACCAATCATTACATTGCCGAAGATTGTGCCCCAGGTGGCACTGACCGTAATTTTGAGAGCTACGGCCATCACATTAGTCCTGTTACCTACGATCAACGCGCCCTGCTCTGCGACCCACAAACCAGTGGTGGTCTGCTCGTCGCCGTAGATCCCGATGAAATTGATGCATTTCACGAAGTCACCTCCGAACTATCCCTCGAACCCTTTGGCCAACTTACAAATGCTACCAAACCACTTATCACGGTGAACTAATGGCAAAAACAAAAAGCAAACTGAGAGCTATTCCCGGTGTGGATACTTTGCTTGAAGCGGTGAGTGATTGCCCGCTGCCTCACCCCCTAATCGTTGCCACAATCCGCCGCGAACTAAAGACTTTACGTAAAAATGAGGATATCCCCGCGGCCACTGAGATCACCGCACTCATCAAACAAAGGCTTGAGAATCTGGAGTTATCACGCCTGCAACCGGTCATTAATGGGACCGGCATAATGATCCATACCAATCTAGGTCGTTCCCCTTTGCCCAAAATCGCCGAAGCAGGTTACATTAATCTCGAGATTGATTTAGCCAGCGGACGGCGTGGCAAACGCGCTGCATACCTCGAACAATGCCTGGCTGAACTCTGCGGAGCTGAAGCAGCCATGGTGACCAATAATTGCGCAGCGGCTGTCGTTCTTATCTTACGCCACTTAACTGCTGAAAAAAAAGGCGTAGTGATTTCACGAGGTGAGCTTGTACAAATTGGCGGCGACTACCGGATCCCAGATATCCTTGAAAGCACCGGTGCCAAACTAAAAGAAATCGGCACCACCAACCGCACTAATTTGGATGATTACAATAAAGCCATCGGCAAGGAAACCGCGCTGGTGCTGAAGGTGCATCGCAGCAACTTTTTCATGGAAGGATTTATCGGCAGCCCTGCCCGCCGGGAACTAGCTACGTTAGCCCGCAAGAAACGGGTGCCCTTTGTGGAGGACCTGGGTAGCGGCGTATTCCTGCCAACTGAAAGCTGGGCCAATGGTCACCATGAACCAACGCCAAAAGAGGTTTTAAAAGATGGTGCTGATCTGGTTTGTTTCAGTGGAGATAAAATGTTAGGCGGTCCGCAAGCTGGCATCATTGCTGGCAAATTTCGGCATGTGCAGGCCCTTAAAAAGCATCCCTTCTTTAGAGCCCTGCGTTGTGACAAGTTAATCCTAAATACACTCCAGAGAGCGGTTGAAGCATACTTGCATGATAACGCTGATCAGCTCCCCCTGCATCGATGCCTAAATGCTAATTTAAAACAACTCAGGCGGAGGGCTACTCACCTGGTCAAAAATCTAAAAAAACTCCCCCTCTCGTCTTCCATTACCGAAGCCCAATCGCAAGTAGGCGGAGGTTCTTTGCCCCAGGCAAGCTTACCCAGTATTGCCCTCGATCTCTTCCCGGAAAAAACCAGCCTGAAAGATTTTGCCGCGCACCTACGTCGAACTTCAACTCCTGTGATTGGAGTTATCAAGGGCCAAAAGTTTCGGATCGATATGAGGACAATCTTACCAGAACAGGACAACCTGCTCCTAAAATCCATTATAGAAACCATAAAATGAAACTCCTGATAGTCACCATAATAACCGTTACAAACATACTTGCGGTAGACAAAAAAATCATACGCAACTCTGACCGCTTTGAGCTGGTTTACCAAATGACCCTGCCCGAGTTAAATAGTTCAGCCAAGTTATGGATTCCATTGGCAAGCACCGACACACATCAAAAATTTGAAGCCCTTTCGATTGCTTCGCCAATCCCATGGCATAAAACTCGGGATAATTTCCATCAAAATGAACTCCTAGTCCTTCAGCCATCTAAAGCCAATAGCAACCAAACGATCACCATCCGTTATCAGGTTTCACGACGGGAAAAGAGTGCCCACCCCGAACCAGGAAATCCCAAGAAACACCTTAAGGCAGAGAAACTTGTCCCGATCAATGCGCGTTTCATTGCCATCGCCCAAAAATCCGCTGCAAATGCTGCCAATGATATGGCCAAAGGTAAAGCGATCTATCAACATGTTCTAAAACATATGCGCTATGATAAGACAGGCAAAGGCTGGGGTCGGGGCGACGCGCTCTATGCATGTGACTCGCGCGCCGGTAACTGCACTGATTTTCACGCCTACTTTATTGGGCTTTGCCGAGCAGTCAAAATCCCTGCACGTTTTGCCATCGGCTTCACCATTCCGGCCAATGTGGATTCTGGCCCCATCGCTGGCTACCACTGTTGGGCCGAATTTTACGCCGAAGGCAAATGGATACCAGTGGATATAAGTGAAGCGGACAAACATCCTGAACTGGCAGACTATTATTTCGGCCATCATCCAGCCAACCGCTTGGAAATCAGTCGTGGACGCGATATTTTGCCGAAACCCGCGCCTAATGCCGGCGCCTTTAATTACTTCTTCGGGCCACACCTTGAAGTCGCGGGCAAGGAAGTCCCTCTCAAAGTAACATTTGAATTCAAGCGTTTACCTCTCAAGGATTAATGGAGACCCGCCACGCCATCCTTGCGACTGCCGGCCACATCGACCATGGTAAAAGTGCCTTGGTTAAAGCCCTTACCGGTAATGATCCAGACCGCTTGCCCGAGGAGAAACAGCGCGGCATCACTATTGATCTGGGTTTTGCTCATCTGGAATTGCCCGGCTATAGCCTAGGAATTGTAGATGTTCCGGGACACCAGGATTTTGTCAAAAACATGGTGGCTGGCGTGGGGGCAGTGGACCTCGCACTGCTCGTGGTGGCCGCTGACGATGGCTGGATGCCACAGACCGAGGAGCACCTACAAATACTAAGCTATCTCGGAGCTTCGCAAGGGGTTGTCGCCCTCACCAAATCTGATTTAATAGATGACCCAACTGAGCGCATTCTGGAAATCCGCCACCAGCTCAGTGAAAGTCCGCTGGCAAATGCCGCCATCATCCCTGCTTCCTCCCACACTGGCGCAGGACTTGATGAATTGAAAAACGCCCTCTCTGCCACTGCAAACCAAATGATACCCCATGAAGATCACAATCAGCCTCGCTTGGCCGTAGACCGGGTTTTTTCTTTGCAGGGCATCGGCACCGTTGTCACTGGCACTCTCACCGGAGGCATAATGTCCAAGAAACAAACTGTCACATCTCAACCATCAGGCCGAGAGTCACGGATCCGATCACTTCAATCACACAATCACGAATGCGATACCGCTCAGCCTGGCACCCGTACTGCGCTGAATCTTGCCAGCACCTCTCGCGAGACGATAGTTCGCGGATCAACGATCACTCTACCCAACTTGGCAACCACCACCAAAATTCTTGATGTGCAACTTACTCGCTCTCCTCGCTTGCCAAAAGAAGCCGCACCGCTACGCAACAACACACGTGTGCGGGTGCATCATGGCAGCGGCCATTGGGCTGCCCGCCTTGTGCTTGTTGAAGGGAAAATTCTTGAACCCGGGCAAACGCAACTTGCCCAACTCCGCCTTGAGCAGCCCGTGTGTGTTTGGTCCGGTGATCGCATTGTAATTCGTAACTGGCCCGAAAGCGCCACTCTCGCCGGTGGCCGAGTGTTGGATGCGCAAGGTGACCGGAAGACACTTCGAACAAACCATCAGAAGTTATTTCTTAAAACCCGGGCAGAATCTCCACTGGAGGCAGGTGCCTGGATCACTTCGCGACTCGCACGGGATGGCTTGACCAAGTGTGAAGAATTATTGTGTCCCTCACACTTTTCCCCCTGTCAAATCGAGGAAGCCGTTGCCATCCTAGTGAAAACAGGCACAGCTTTAGCTATTGGAGGTTGGCTGATTGATCAGTCGCGTTGGAACACGCTCCGCAACGCCTGCGCCACGCGCGTGGATGACGAACATACACAGCACCCAGAATTACATGGCCTCGCCTTGGAACAACTTCGACCCATACTGGAGAAGGCATTCCCCGGACACGATATTTTCAACGAACTGATTGATGAACTGTGTAAGAACGGTTTCAGAAAACAACAAAGCCACATTGCGCGTGCTGACCACAAGCCAGCACTACCGCCACATTTACGACAGGCAGGTGAACAGGTTCGACGGACGCTACAAACTACAGACCCGCCGGCCCGAAAAACTTTTACCCAAAGTCCAACCAGCCGCGCCGCATTACGGTTCCTGATCGACACTGGTGAAGTGATTGACGTCAATCCGGAAGTTGTACTCAGCACAGCTCAATTCAACCGTTTCAAGCTGATTGTTCGTCAGCACCTGCGCAAAAATGGTGAAGCGACTGCCAGCGACCTCCGTAAGGCACTGGAAACCACACGTCGAATCTTGATCCCGCTTCTGGAAAAATTGGACCGCGATGGGGTCACCGCAAGACGCGGCGACGTACGCGTGCTGCGCAAAGTGGATTAGAAGGGCATCTTTTGACCGGGTGTAATGGTGTGCTCAGTTTCATCGCTTTCTCTGATCAATATATGACGATTAGCTTTAACACCTTTAAGTCGTTGTTCCTTGCCAGACGGCCAACGGATATAGAGTTCATCGACTTTCCCACTCGAACCCAATCCCAAATGTACTAATGAAGGGGCTTGTGAGTAGTATGTATTGACAGGCCACAACTCGCGAACCACCTGCCGTTCATCGAACTTGGCAACTATTCGCGCTCCGATACCGAGGCGGTTGCTCTCCACTCCGCGCAGACTTACACACATCCAGTTTTGTTTTGGAAATTGATTCTCATACAACTTCACAGCCCCACCGCCAACCTGCCTAACAATGAGATCCGGCCGTCCATCATTGTTATAATCCAAGGGAACAACACACCGGCCGTCACCATCGGTATCGGTGCCGGACATGAAACTCACTTCTACAAAATTCTCGCCAGCGACGTTGAGGTAGGTGCGGTTGCGCTCATAGCCACTCAAATTATGATTACGTGATATATTAAAAGCATTACCCGACCAGAACTCATCCAGACTCTCATCCAATTCCGCTGGAGCAGGTACTTCGCAGGCGCGATTGAAAGGCTGTGACACGACAGCCTGCCAGAGGCACGGTCAGCCGTCGGGTTTGTCGCGGGTTCGACTCATGAATCCCGAGGTCGCGTGAATGTCGAGGAAGCCATCATTATCCAAATCGGTCATGGCGGGCGCATAAGCCCAACCAATTCCTACCAGATCGAGCTTTTTTCCGACCGGGTCAAATTTAAGATCGCCTAAGTTCCGATACATTTGGCTGCCAGCAACCATGCGCTTTAGCTTGAGCATCACCTCCTCCTTGTACGCATCTTTTTTGAGGTTCCCAATTACACGTTTCCCAGACTTGGAGTACATGCTAGCCACATAAAGGTCGATGTTGCCGTCGTTATCAAAATCACCGCTTGCCAACCCCATAGAGCCAAAGTCTGCTGCACTATCAGCAAGCTCACGTTCCTCGAATGTCCCATCTGGCTTATTGATCAGTAGAATGCCATTGCCATATTCATGGATGACATACAAATCCGGCCGATTGTCGTTATTAGCATCAAGCCAAACCGAGGAAAAAGTAGAACGCATGCCTCCGTCCGTCCGCGTTTTTTTCGTCACATCCTCAAACTGCCAATCCCCCTTGTTTCGCAGTAGCTGGTTTCCTGCATTGTGCCCCACCTTTCCATCGATCCAGGTACCCTTGAACGGCTGGGAATCCACACGAAAAAGATAAATATCCATCAGGCCATCGCCATCATAATCGGCCACGGCATGATAGGTAAATGACCCGGTGCGCTGCAAATCACCTACAAGCTTCAGGTTGCTCTGGCTGGTGACCTCTTCGAATTTCTTACCCTTTAGATTACGATATATTTGACCGGTGTTAATCACCACGTCTTCCCACCCATCACCATCCAAATCTATCCAAGCAGCAATAAACGCATGAGCCGGCTTGAATCCCATCGCCTCGCCCACATCCATGAATTGGCCGTGAGTATCGCCACGGTAGAGCTTGTAACCACGAGGTAAACGGGAATCGGTCAACATGAAATCCTGCACGCCGTCGTGATTAAAATCACACACAAAAACTCCGCCCGTGTTTGCCTTTGCGTTCTCTGGATTCCTCAACCAATTGTCCTGCAATTCCAGGACATTGATGCCGCGTTCAGTCGCCACATCCTTCATCAGGTAGTGCTCCGCTTGTGATTCCTTGAGGCGTGTTATCTTACCGGCCATCAGCCACTGACCGCTCGTTAACCCTTCCTCAGTCGGCTTGTTTATCTCGATATCAATATACATCACCAATTCTCGCGGTTCACCCGGCTCCGTTTCACCAAAAAATTTGACCTGTACATTCCCACGCCATAATCCCTCCAATTCGTAACGCTTTACCGGTGCAAACTGCATCAAAGAAATTCGAGCTTTCGGATCCTTGCCAAACTGTCCCAACAAACCCTGCAGCCACTCAATGAACCCATCACGGCCAAAGGGTTTGTGGTTGGCATTCGTCTGGTCCCATCGACTGGTCGTTCCCAAGCCAGAAATCTCGCGGCGCACCTGTGCATCGGTCGCAGGAACCAACCCCTGGAAATCGGAACTAAGATGTTTTGTGATTGCCTCGGTATCACGTGCCTCCAAGGCCTCAACCAGCGGCTTGATGCCAAACTTCCGCAGCAGCGTGCCGTGATGCTCGGTGTCCCAAAGATATTTCCGTTCCTTATCGTCGAGAGTAAGGCTGGTATTTCTCACCACCTCGCGACTCAGGGCCAAACCTTCCTTGAAGGTAATTTCGTATTCTGTCACCCGATCTTCGTCCCACTCCTTGAGGACACCGGTGAAGGGAGTTTGTGTGGGGATAAAAATTGCCAAGCCTTCCGGGCTGCGAGCAATTTGCGAAGCCTCAGCCACCGCCGGCATTTTGGGCGGTATGGGCGCCTTCTTCACCGGCACTTTTTCACGGGAACAAGCCACCACAAACAGCAACATTAGGATGACTGGAATTAAGCGCATCGGAAACACCACGGTACAAATGCATCAGACTGCATACAACTGAATTTTAGATGGCTAACGATCGACTCACCGGTAATCTACGCCATTAAGACTGTTCAGCACGCTCTTTTGCCAGGCGGCCAGTTCTCCCTTGAGACGTACCATACGCTCGGGCTGGACAGCGGCCAGATCCGTCTTTTCCTGCACATCTTTCTTTAGGTTATACAAACGGTAACTTGGATTAGCTCCTGCGTTATTAGACACTCGGTGGAGCTTCCAGTCGCCGGAAATCCAAGCTGAGGGACCGGGGAATATATCCAGCGGATATTTCTTATCCACAAACCCTGCCTTGGGTGCAGGCGCCTGATTGCCTGCTACTTGCTCAGCACGCAAGGCTTCGAGCATTTTGTGGGCATGCATTCCACGACCCCTAGCCGGATAATGCCAAAAACCCATGGGCTTTTGACGGGTGAAACTTTTTCCATGGATGAGAGTCGCTAAGCTCACTCCATCTAGAAGCGGCTGATTGGCCGGTTGTTTTATCCCGGCCAATTCCAGAATGGTGGGGTAAACATCCACGGTATTGGCGGGCACATTTGTGATCCGATGTTTCTTGATGACATCTGGCCACTCGATGATACCGGGCACCCGAATGCCACCTTCGAGCAACTTACCTTTCTTTCCTGATAGACCGGCCATGGAGTTGGGCTTGAGGCCACCATTATCGCTGCAGTACCATAGGATGGTATTCTCAGCTACACCCAGCTTGCGAATCCCTTCACGCAACTGACCCATGGCGGCGTCCATACCGGTGATCTCGGCATAGAAATTGGCGTACGCCTTGGTCTCGCCCTTATACATTTTCAGGAACTTCTCGGTGCCAATGTGCGGGCTGTGCGGGTTACCAAACCAGATGACTGACAGGAAGGGTTTATCTTTTACTTTCGCCATCCATTTGAGTGCTAAATCCACGGTGACAGCTGAACTCTCGCCTTTGGTTTCAATCACCTTACCATTATGACTGAAGAGGGGACTATTCTCATAAAAGTTAGGAGCTGAAACCCATTCATCAAAGCCGTTTTTGCCCGGAGCGACTTCACTATCTCCACGCACTGAACCCAGGTGCCATTTACCGAAATGACTGGTGGTGTAACCGGCACTTTTCAGAGCTTCAGCGATGGTGATCTCGTGCTTTCGTAGGGTGTGGCCCCATTGGAAACAACCCATGCGGTTGGGGTGACGACCAGTGAGCACACTGGCACGGGTGGGCGAACAAACGGGGGCTGCAGCATAGAAACGGTCAAAACGCAGGCCTGTCTTTGCCATCTCATCAAAGATGGGGGTCTTGAGGACTTTATGGCCCATGTAACCCATGTCCCCCCAGCCCTGATCATCGGCCATGGCGAGAATGATATTGGGGCGTTTCGATTCAGCCACGGCAGTGAAGACTGCAGCCACGATTAGTATTGTGAAAAGTATTCGGGGTTTCATTTTAATTCTTGGAGTTGTGTGAAATTTCGCAGTTCGGAAAAGCCTTCTGAAGTTCATCGATCTGTGCCTTAGTGATTCGGTTACGATACAATGACAGTTCGGTTAGTTTCTCCAACTTAGCAATCTCCTTAAGGCCGGCATCAGTTATTCGAGTGTTGATTAGGTCAAGTCTGGTGAGATTCTTCAGTTTGGCCACCTCCTTAAGCCCCTCATCCGTGATGTTTGTGAATTTCAAGACTAACCTCGTGAGATTTTTACATTCGGCGACTTCCTTAAGACCGATGTCTGTGATTTCAGATCCAGCAAAGCCAAGGCCCGTAATCTTCTCCAAGTCCGCCTCGGTTAGATCGCCAGTGGGCTTGTCGAGAAATTCACGAATTTGCTTCTCGACTAGCGCGGATTGCTCTTGAGCTGCTGTTGCTGCATTGGATTCAGCAATTTTGTCTCCCATCGAACCCCCACACCCCACTCCACACAAACACACAGCCAACAGGGCCGGGAACAGAAGTTTAATGTTCATGCTTTGCCTTTCATTACTTAATTTCACCTTGCAACTCCCAAATCATCTGCCGGGCCTCGGCCAGCTGAGCCTCAGTCATTTGATCGGCAGTCGCATCACGCAATTGTGCGGCCAGGTCATTGGTACGGGAGGCCACAATTGACAACCATACATACGCGCCCACATCGTCTCCGGCAGACTGACAGAAAACTCCAAGGGCGTACTGCGCTGGCTGATGTGCTTGCTCAGCCGCCCTTCGCAACCACTGTGCTGCCTGCTCGTCATCGCGCTCCAACCCGGCTCTCTTGTTGCCACGTATATACAGTTGACCCAATTGAAACTGCGCCGCTACATCTCCTGCCTCCGCCTTCTTACGTATCTGCGCAATACGTTCGGCTTCATTCTTGTTAAACAAAAGATAGCCGCTTACCCCCAACGACACAACCATCACAAAAGCTAGTACAATGACAGGGACTTTACTCATTGATTAAACTAGCTTTACTTCTCCTCTTTGATTATCTGCTTAGCCAGCTTGCTCACCTCGTGGGCTTTTATATTGCCATCGCTCCCTTCCTTGCCAGTGGTTCCGCCAGCAGCATAAATACTCTTCCCGTTTGGCCCACGTAATACACCGTAGCCGCAGTTAAAATTGTATTTACCCACCATCTTGAAGTCCGGCGTAGTTTTGAGCAGCACATTGCCATAACACCCAAACCACCAGTGGCCTTGAGCAAAGGCTGCAGCCTGGATTCCCAGTCGCGTCCAGCCGCTCTTGATCACGTGGCGTTTCTTGAAGTTGAACTTGTTGTCATACTCGTACACATAATTTTCCGGCGCCCCTTCAGGCAAACCGCCCACTACCAGAAATCGACCATTCTTGAAGGCAATGCCTCCGGCCCCATGCTTGACCTGCTGCACTTCGTGCTTGGAGAAGAGCGAAAGATCCTTAGAGCTATACACGTAAACCCAGTTGTCTGAATTGCCCTTCGGATCATTGAAGGCGCCGAAATTCACCGCGCAGTAAATTTTGCCATTGGCAAAACAAACATCCCCGTGGTGATCAGGCACCTCAATCTTCTTTAGGACCTTGCCCTTGGTATCGGTCTTGACCAGTGCCCGCGTAAAGCTCCAGAAGAAATTGCCGTTACTCCCACGGCATACCCCCTGCAAATGCCCGGAGTACTTGCCCTCGCACACGACTT